>NZ_JBFULV010000062.1:0-41111 GCF_054049715.1 Rhizobacter sp. P5_C2
GCATCCGTCGCGTTCGAGGGCGGGAACGATTGAGGTGAGCTTTTCCTCAGAAGCATCAGTGAAGAAGTATCCCCACAGCATGGGCTTCGACATGTCCCATTTCGCGCCGCTCGCGATGCTCGAAAACATCTCTTCCAATTGTTCGAGTTCGATCATTTGATGACTCTGTATACAGTTCGTACGGCGCACTCTACAGTGGACGGGCGCGACCAACCTTCGCGCCACTCGGCGGAAGTCGCATGTCGGCCAGTACCCGCTTTCGAGCGACTTATCTCCATCAATACGGTGGCCTCACGCTGAATGAGAGGGCTGCTTGCAAACTGGGGCATGCGCGAGCCACCGCGGCCCGGCGCCCGCAGACAAATTCCAGCAATGAATGCCAAGTACGATTTTCCGTACCACCCCATCGCATTGGCTGCCATGCTTCATCGTCCGCCGTCTCCAGCCATCGCTCACTGGTTCTGTCTGCTGGTCCTGGCCACGGGGTTCGCGGGCTGTGCGTCGACACCGCCCACCGCCGAGGACACGATGCCTGCATCGACTCGGTGGCGCGACGAGCGCGCGCAAACTGCGGCCTGCCGCGCAACGCTCGACGCGCTGCGCGACGATCTGGGCCGCTCGCCGACGACCTCGGTGATGGCTGTGCATGGCCGCGACGTCGTTTTCCGTTTCGGACCGGTAGACCACGCGACAGCCATCAACTCGGGTCGCAAGAGCCTGCTCGCGATGCTCTACGGCACGCCTGTCGAACAAGGCACGATTCGTCTCGATGACACGCTCGCGACCCTCGGCGTCGACGACCTCGGCGGCTTGCTGCCGATCGAGCGCAAGGCGCGCGTTCGCGACCTGCTCGCCGCGCGCTCCGGCGTCTACCATGCCGCCGCAAACTCCGGCGATGACAGCGCTGCGGCGCCACCCCGTGGCTCGCAACGAGCGGGCAGCTACTTCTTGTATAACAACTGGGACTTCAACGCCGCGGGTGACATCTACGAGCAACTCACCCACCGCGACATCTATCAGGCCTTCGCGGAGGACATTGCCACCCCGCTCGGGTTGGAGGATTTTCGCGTCGAGCGGGAGCATCGCAGCGGTGACGCCACCCGGTCAATCCACCTCGCGTACCACTTCCACCTGTCGGCGCGGGACATGGCGCGCATCGGCGAACTGATGCTGGCCCATGGTGCCTGGAATGGTCGGCAACTCGTCCCGGCCGACTGGACGAAGACAATCACCACGCCAATGACACGCGCCGCCGAGATGCACCCGCCCCACGTCGCTCGCAAAGGCATCGACTACGGCTACTTGTGGTGGATTCCAGAGGAGCCGCAGGACTCGCCACTGGCCGGCTCGTACTTTGCCTGGGGTTACTTCGGCCAGTTCATCCTTGTCATTCCGAAGCGCGACATGGTGGTCGTCCACAAGTACGAGACGCATGCGGCGCCTGGAGACAGGATCCCCCGGCTTGACGCACCTCAGTTCCTTGCACTAGCGCGGCGCATTCTGGACGCGCCTTGCCCCTGATGATCCGACCGGGCGAAGGGCGCTTGTGGGTCATGAGGAGGAGATCCCGGCTCCTTGCAGACAACTCGCGGTCGGTGTTGGTGTCTGAGAACGACCTTGCGGGTAGCCGCCGTCTGCTATCGGGCGTGCAAACTGCCAACCTCAATGTCGCTGATGGGTCGATAGCTCTACTTCGCAGCTCCTGAGAGCAGGCGCTCAACAGAGCTTGATCGAGGAGTGTCACGGGCCTCAGCTGCGTCAAATACCTCCGCGTTTCGCCGTGCTGTCGTCGACACATCGCGCCGTCTGCTCCGTCGCTACGGCGATGTTTGCCGTTGCCCGTTGTCTCAAGGGCTCTTTGCCTGCGAGGACGTTGGGACGAGTGGTGGGAAGAATCCACTCAATCAAGCTCCAGCGAGCACAGGGCTTGGGGGAGTCGAAATGCTGAGTTGTGCCGTGGAACGGGTTCGATTCCCTTCACCCGCTCCACCCCACTGAATGATCCCTTGAACCTCGACGCAGGGTTCAGTTGCATGACCTGCTCATATGGTTGTATCGTGCAACCATATGGACATGGGCGATGTCGTGAAACCGGAGCGTTCCCTGGTCGAGGAGATCCGGGCCGCCTCGCGCTCCATGGCGCGCGACTGGGGTTTCATGGGCGGCCGATTCGCGGGCGCGGACCTGTCGCCGTCCGCTGTCCATGCCCTGATCGAAATCGATGCCGGCGAAGTCAGTGCCAGGGACCTGAGCGTGCGCCTGCGCCTGGAAAAATCCAGCGTCAGCCGGATGCTGCGCAAGCTGGTGGACTCGGGCGATGTCTGCGAGGCGCTTGGCAGCCACGACAGTCGGATCAAGCTGCTCTCGCTGACCCCGGTGGGTCGGCGGCGCGTGGCGGCGATCCACGCTCACGCGCGTGGGCAAGTCGCGGACGCATTGGGCCGCCTGACGCGCGGCCAGCACCACACCGTGCTTGACGGCCTGCGGCTCTACAGCGAGGCGCTCTCGGGCGTGCAGCAGACGCACCTCGATCCGTCAACGGTCGAGGTGATGCCGGGCTACCAGCCCGGGCTCATCGCCAGGATCACCCAGATGCATGCGCTGCGCGACGCAAGAGAGTCCGGCTTCGGACAACGCTTCGAGTCCGTTGTGGCGGCAGGGCTGGCGGATTTCTGCGACAGGCTCGGCAAACCCAGGAATGCCATCTGGACGGCCCATCAAGCTGGCGACATCGTCGGCTCGGTTGCCATCGACGGCGATGAGCCGGGCGCCGGCGTCGCGCACCTGCGCTGGTTCATCGTGGATGACGGAACCCGCGGCAGCGGGGTGGGGCGCAAGCTGCTGGCCAGCGCGTTGGACTTCGCCGACGGCCAGGGATTCGCTGAAACCCACCTGTGGGCCCTCAATGGCTCGTCTGCCGGTCGGCATCTCTGTGAGTCGCATGGCTTCGTCTGCGAGGAAGAGCGGCCTGCCACCCAGTGGGGCAAGGGAATTCTGGAACAGCGTTTCGCGAGGAGGCGACCATGAGTTCGACGCCAACCATCGAGGAACTCGCCGGCGCGGCTCCGGACCTTCCCCCCTCGGGCCGCCTGAAGGGCCGGGTGTGCCTGGTCACCGGAGCCACGAGCGGGATCGGTCGTGCAACCGCACTGCGAATGGCCGCGGAAGGCGCCGCCGCCGTGGTCGTGACGGGCCGCCGGGAGGAACTCGGCCAGTCACTCGCGGTCGAGGTCCGTGAGCGCGGTGCCGAATGCCTCTTCGTCGCGGCCGATGCGACCCGTGAGCACGACATCGTCTCGACGCTCCAGCAGGCACACGCCCGCTTCGGCAGGCTGGACGCCGTGTTCAACAACGCGGGCTGTCAGGAACGCCGAGGCCCGTTGGTGGCGCAAAGCGACGAGGTGTACAGCCGCGTGTTCGACACGAATGTGCGAGCACTCTTTCATTCCATGCGCCATGCGATTACGGCCATGCTGGCGAGTGGAGGCGGCACGATCGTCAACAACACCAGCGTGAGCGGGATCCGCAATCCCAATGCGGGACTGTCGCTCTACAGCGCGTCGAAGGCGGCAGCCAACTCGCTCACGCGCTCGGCCGCGATGGAATATGCGCCGGCAGGGATTCGAATCAACGCGGTCGCGCCGGGACGCGTGCTCACGGACATGATGCTTTCATCCGGCATTGCGGACATGCGCACCGTCGCGGCCGGCCTGCCGCTGCGCAGAATGGGTCATCCCGAAGAAGTGGCCGCCGCCGCGATCTGGCTGATGTCTGATGAGGCGCGCTATGTCGTGGGTCATGTGCTGGCGACCGACGGAGGATTCCTGGCGGGGTAGGCGCCATTCCCCTGGCGATTCAGTTCGCGCCTGGCCGGCTGCGCAGCCCTCGGCGAGTCCGAACCGCCGCGCTCAGCTCGCGAAGCAGGGGTTCCGTCTGCGTCCAGCCCAGGCAAGCGTCGGTGATGGACACGCCGGGCTGGAGATCGGCCTTGGTCTGGCCCGCCAGCAGGTCCTGGCGACCCGGTTGCAAGTGGCTCTCGATCATGACGCCGGTGATGCGCTCGTCGCCGCCGGCGATCTGGCCGGCCACGTCGCGTCCGACATCGACCTGGCGCTCGTACTTCTTGCTGGAGTTGGCGTGCGAAAAGTCGATCATCACCTGCTCGCGCAGCCCCGAGGCCTTGAGCCCTTCGCAGGCCGCGCCGACGGATGCCGCGTCGTAGTTGGGAACCTTGCCGCCCCGCAGGATGACGTGGCAGTCCTCGTTGCCGCGGGTCTCGAAGATCGCGGCCATGCCCATCTTCGTCATGCCCATGAAGGCGTGCGCCGAGCGCGCGGCGAGCACGGCGTCGCTCGCGACCTTGATGCCGCCGTCGGTGCCGTTCTTGAAGCCGACCGGGCACGACAGGCCCGACGCCAGCTGGCGGTGGCTCTGGCTCTCGGTCGTGCGCGCGCCGATGGCGCCCCAGGCGATCAGGTCGGAGATGTACTGCGGAGACAGCAGGTCCAGGAACTCGGTGCCGGCCGGCAGGCCCAGGCCGTTCACGTCCAGAAGCAGCTGGCGGGCCAGGCGCAGGCCCTCGTTCATGTGGAAGCTGCCGTCCAGGCGTGGATCGTTGATGTAGCCCTTCCAGCCGACCGTGGTGCGCGGCTTCTCGAAGTAGACGCGCATCACGATGAGCAGGTCGCGGCTCAGTTCATCGCGGGCGGTCTTCAGCAGCCGCGCATAGTCCATCGCCTGGTCGTGGTCGTGGATCGAGCAGGGGCCGACCACCACCAGCAGCCGGTCGTCGCGGCCATGCAGCACGGCGCCGATCTCCTGCCGCGCGCGCGCCACCACATCGAGTGCCCGGTCCGGGGCCGGCAGCTCTTCCAGCAGCAACGCCGGGCTGATCAGCGCACGCACGGCACCGATGCGGGTGTCGTCGGTGCGGGTGGCGTCGACGGTCGACGGTTCGTCTTCGTGGGCGTGTGTGGCGGCGGTGTTCATTCGTTGGATTCTGGCATCCCGAGCAAACGATCTCCGCGAGACGTTGAGACTGCAGTTCCGTGCGAGCGGATGAGAAGATGAACGCTGACACCCAATGACGGATCGGAGATTTCCGGATGGAAGAATCCATCGCCTTTTGCCAGGCCCACGCCGACGACGCCGATGCGCTGGTGTCCTTGCGGATCGAAGCGATGCGCGAGAGCCTGGAGCGAGCGGGGCGCTTCGACGCGGCGAGGGCGCGGCAGCGCTTCCTGTCCGGCTTCTCGCCGGAACACACGCGCCACATCGTGCTCGACGGCGAGAAGGTCGGCTTCGTGGTGGTCAAGCCCCATGCGCAGGGCCTGCTGCTCGATCATCTCTACGTCCGTCCGCTGCACCAGGGCAAGGGCGTCGGTGCCGTGGTGCTGGCGCGGGTCTTCGCCGAGGCCGATGCAGTGGGCGCCGCGTTGCGTGTCGGGGCCTTGCGCGGCAGCGATTCGAACCGCTTCTACGCACGGCACGGCTTCGTGCTGGTGGAGGAGGCGGAGTTCGACAACTGCTACGTCCGTCCACCAGGCGCTGTCGTGCCGTCACCGTTGAGCCTCGTCTGGCCGTCCGCCGCTCACCTGCCCGGTTACGTGGCGGCACTCGAACGCGGATGGTCCGCGGACAACGTTCGCGGCCAAGCGGCGGCCGACGAGGAACTGGCCGCGATCCGGCGTGACGGCGAAGCTTTTCTGGCCCGTCTGGTCGACCGTGAGGCGAAGGGTGCCGACGTCACGCTGCCGGACGGCTCGACGGTGCCGCGCCTTCCCGGTTTCCGGCGTTGGCTGTGGGACGGGGAGTTCTGCGGCGCCATCGGCTTGCGCTGGCAGCGCGGAACGCAGGCGCTGCCGCCACACTGCCTCGGGCACATCGGTTATGCCGTGGTTCCGTGGAAGCGAGGGCGCGGGTACGCCACCCGCGCGCTCGGCTTGCTGCTGCCGCAAGCCAGGGCGGAGGGCCTGCGCTTCGTCGAGATCACGACGGACCCGGAGAACATCGCCTCGCAGCGGGTGATCGCGGCCAACGGCGGCCGGTTGCATGAGCGCTTCACGAAGCCCGCGCAGTTCGGCGGAACACCGGGGCTGCGGTACCGGATCGAGCTCGACGCGGTCGCCTGACATGCCGACCATGCTGCGCATCGGCCTCATCTCGGACACCCACAATCTCATCGTCAACGGCAGTTCAGTGAGCGCCCGCACCGTGGAGTTTGTCGGGCAGAACGCCGGCTGACAGCTTCAGTGCAAGCTGCCGCTCCAGCGCTTGCGCAGCGGCGGACCATGGCGCACCGGTGGCGCCGCGGGGGCCGCCGGCACGACCGGGCCTGGCGCGGGGGGCGGACTGTCGTGCGCCGGCTTTGGCGCGGCGGCGCAGCCGACGGGAAGCGCAACCGGGCAACGAAAAGCGATCGTGTGAACCATGGCGAGGCTTGTAGGCCTGGAGCCGGCCGCCGTCTGTGCGGTATCCCACACCCGCTATGCGCGCCATCGCACCGACGCACCGGCCACCGCCGTGCAAGCTGAAGCGATTCGACCCACCTCGCACGCGACGCCATTCGCCGCACCCGGAAGGCACCATGCCCAAGCGACTTCCCCAGCGCGGCCACAGCAGCTACGCGGCTGCTGAGGATGCCCTCACCGCCGAGGGTGAGTACATCGAGCACCGCGCCGGTCCGGGCGAGCGCCCGGGCGAAGCCGAACCGTCCGAACGCACGCGGCTGATGGCGCAGTTCGCGATCCGCTACGACGGCAGCCACTACAAGTGCAACGGATTCCGCTACCTCCACCTGGCCGACGCGGTCCACTACGCACGGTTGGTCAGCGCGCGCGAGGCCGATCAGGTGCGCCAGCGCGAAAGCGCCCACCCGGGCATCGACACACCCAGCGATGCCGAGCGCAGCACCATGGCGGCGCTGGCGATCTCCTGCAAGGATGGCGTGTATTCGTTCGCCGGCTTCGACTACCACCATCTCAGCGACGCGGTGCACTTCGCGACGCTGGCGCATGGCTCGGACGGCCAGGACCATCCCGGCTGAAGGATGACGGGCCCCGCGTCGCTGCGTGGCGCTCCGGTGCGCACTGCATCACGCAGTCGCCGTTCCCCGGCCCCCTGAAGTCCATCCGTCCGGTTCCGAACCGGTCGCGCCTGCTGCGTACCCTGCTTGGCTGCCACCGTTGGCGGCGATGAAGGGGACCGTGATGGTGGATGACGAAGTGGGCGGCGTGGGCTTGCTGGCGCAGCTGGGTCTCGGTGGCCTCGCGCTCGGCGAATGCCGGGCCAGCGAACTCATGCTGGAAGGCGACATCCGCATGCTGCTCGAAGTCAGCGAGGAGGGCCTGCTGACCATCGCGGCGGCGCTGCCGGGCGTGGTGACCGAGTACGACGACAGCCTGCTCGCGATGTCGCCGGCCGACGTGGTGCTCGGCGACACGCGGGGCGGCGCGCCGGTCCACATCAGTGCCGAGCTGGGCCACCTCATCGTCTGGGCCGACCATCTGCTCGAGACGGGCGACGGTGCGCAGGTGCTTGCGCTGCTCGACAGCGTGGCGACGCAGGCGTCCGCGCTGGCCGCGGCGCGCGCATCCCACCGAAGCGAGGCGCCCGCAGTCGCTCGCACGAAGACGATCTCGCTCGCTAAACTGCGGCTCAACGAAGTCCGGAGGCGACGCTCGATGAACCAAGCCCTTTGCCGCGTGCTGTGGATCGACGGCCAGCCGTCCGACGCCGACATCGGTTCCGCCGTGCTGCAAAGCCGGCTCGGCGCCGGCTTCGATGTCCGCACGGCCGCCGGCCTGGATTGCAAGGAGGCCCGCGAGGCCCATTCCGAGGTGATCGTGCTCGCGCTCGGCACCGATGCGGCCGACGTGGTGCTCGGCTGGCCGGCGCTCGCGGTGGCCGCGGCCGATGCGGCGCTGGTGGTGCTGGCGCCGGCCGTGGACGATGCGCAGGCGCATCGCCTGGTCGAGGCGGGCGTGCAGGACATCGTGTTCCACGCCGATCTCGGCTCGCTCGCGCAGCGCCTGCGGCTGGCCGCCGCGCGCAAGGCGAGCGAGCGCGAGGCGCGCAAGGCCTACGCGACCGACCTGACGACCGGCCTGCCGAACCGCATCCAGCTGATCGAGCACCTGAGCCAGGTGCTGGCGCTGCGCGAGCGCGAACCGGCACCGGTCAGCCTGCTGGTGTTCCGCATGGACGGCTTCCCCGCCATCGAGGCTGCGCACGGGCTGGAGTCGGCCAACGTCGTGCGCCGCAAGGTCGCGGTGCGGCTGCGCGGCGGGGTGCGCGCGAGCGATGTGGTGGCGTCGCTCGGCACCGATGTGTTCGCGGTGCTGCTGCCGTCCACCGAATCGCCGGCCGATGCGCAGCGCGTCGTCGACAAGCTGGTGCGCGTGCTGCGCGATCCGTTCAACGTGGCCGGCATCACGGTGGGCGTGAAGGCGCATGTCGGCGTCGCGCAGTTCCCGCAGGACGGGCAGCAGCCCGACGAGCTGCTGCGGCACGCGGCCGCCGCGGCGCTGGCGGGCGCCTACGGGGCGCAGGGGGCGGCGAACGACTGACGCTTGCGGCGAGTGGGGCGAACACCCCTCAATGAGCGTCGGCTGTGGCCTGTTCAAGCAGCTGCTCAGCAAGTTGTCCGATCGCGCCGGGTCGTCGTTTGGCTTCAGCGGAAAGCCCTTCTTCTGTGCCGCAATCGCGACAGACGATGGACAAGCGCAGCGCATCAAGCAACGCATCGTCGTCGAGATCGGCGCGGACAGAGTTGGCGACAGCCAACACGAACGTGCGAGATGCCGCGCTGCCATTCTCGATTGCGACTGACAGCAGCGATGCGTTGTCGCCATCGGGCTCGGCCGGGGTGGTGAGCGTGGCTGCCGTCCAGCGGGGCATGCCGAATCCGCTCAGCCAGTCGTCCAGCGCTCTGAGGTCTTCCTCCAATGTTCGCCCGCCGTTTTCTAACTGCGGCCGCAACTGTCCCTCGAACCGTCCCTTCACTGCGCGTTTGGCTTCGCGCACGAAGGCGAGTTGAACAGCCTTGGGCATGGTGCGTGGAGACAATCGGCAGATCTCCTCCAAGTAGTTCTCCACCACGATGCCCAATGCCGTCGCGAGCGTCAGCTGTCGTAGCTTTTGATTCAATCCATCTCTTTCAAATCGAGACCGGTACGCGCTGAGCGTCTCTGCTTTACGGGATCCGTCGGGGTGCTTGCGCCAGTGGGCGATCGGGTCTTCGGTCGAAGGGACGTAGATGTTCGTCGCCGTGGATTGGGAGTATGAAAATAGATTGGCTGGTGGCCTCCAGGCATAGATTTCAGCGTCGTCGCGGATCCGTTCCTTCTGACCTACCAATTCGGAGACCGAGATGCGATATGTATCGTCTGCCTCTTTGCGGCAGATCCTCTGACTCCAAGTCACGGCGTGAGCATGGCAAGCGACTCCGTCCACTTGCAACGCGCGCATCATGACGAGAATCGGCAATCCGGTTGCCTGATGCAGCCGCTCAATGCCATCGTTGCATCGGCCTCCGAACGAACGGCAGCCGAGTGAATCGGCCACGATGAGATAGCTGGATCCTGCCTCGCGAACGAAGGCAATGGGCGCGCTGTGCGATCCGTTGTCACAGACGAAGGCCTTGCGCATCGGCGGCGCATCAACTGCAACCAGATCCGGCAGGAGTGTCGCGGCATGAAGATGGAAGTCAGCCACGCCAATCGGGTCTCCGTTGCCCGTGAGAGGCATGACAATCTCGGCCTCGTCGACGAGGGCTGCCATACGACATGCCAGCAACAGACCTTCGGGGGTCGCCACCTTGGATCGGGCTTCGCCGCGTTTGTCCTTGCTGAGTTCGAAATGGCGGACCGAGTCTTTGCATTCGGGCACACCAAAGTACGGTCGGAGTCCAGCGATTTCCAGACACAGGAGGTGCATCCAGCCGGGAACGCCGGGGCACCAAGCCGGGACATTCGCCAGATTGTCGGGCAATGAAAGTTTCCAGGCGTTGGTGTCGCCGCCGGCATGGGCCACCAGCTGTTCGACAAGCAGTGGCGGAATGCCCGAAATGGCGGCAAATGATTCTGCAGAAAATCCGCCAAAGAGAAGGTCGCGTGATGGTGGGGTTTCCAGCAAGCCTTGCAGCTTCAGGCAGACATCTGCTGAGCACGGCGTCGTTTGGCGATAGGCATCAATCCGTTGCTCCAGTGATTGCGCTGTTGTTGCCTGGAGACCAGCCTGTGCACCGTGAAGGTATTGGGTCGTGGATTGAGGGGTGAAGGGGCGAATGGGAGTTTGTGGGGTACTGCGGTACTGCATGTGAGGGTCTTTGGTGATCGACGCCCACCGCCCAAATCCTTCGCTGTCTTTTTATCAATGAATGCAGCAGATTTCCCAACGCAGGCAAGCGTCTTCACCTTAGGAACATGGGTGACCCTGCCGTTCCAAGAGACGCATACCTGTCTCGACCGCCGGGTTCTCCTGGCCGAGTTCCTGCGTCTTACTTCTGGATGTCCCCCAGGCACAGGTACTTCACCTCGACGTAGTCGTCGATCCCGTGGTGCGAGCCCTCGCGCCCGAGCCCCGATTGCTTCACGCCGCCGAACGGCACCTCGGCGGTCGAGATCAGCCCGGTGTTGATGCCGACCATGCCGTACTCCAGCGCCTCGCCGACGCGGAAGATGCGGCCGATGTCGCGGCTGTAGAAGTAGCTCGCGAGCCCGAACTCGGTGTCGTTGGCCATCGCGATCGCCTCGGCCTCGGTCGTGAAGCGGAACACCGGCGCCACCGGGCCGAAGGTCTCCTCGCGCGCGCACAGCATCTCGCTGGTCGCGCCCGACAGCACCGTCGGCTCGAAGAAGCGCGTGCCGAACCTGTGCCCGCCGATCACGAGCTTCGCACCCTTCGCGGTGGCGTCGGCCACGTGCCGCTCGATCTTCTCGATCGCCGCGTCGTCGATCATCGGCCCTTGCGTCACGCCGGCCTCGAAGCCGTTGCCGACCTTGATCGTCTTCGTCTTCTCGGCCAGCTTCGCGACGAACGCGTCGTAGACGCCGTCCTGCACGTAGAGCCGGTTGGCGCAGACGCAGGTCTGGCCGGCGTTGCGGTACTTGCTGACCAGCGCCCCCTCGACCGCGCTGTCGAGGTCGGCGTCGTCGAACACGATGAACGGCGCATTGCCGCCGAGCTCCAGCGACAGCTTCTTGATGGTCGGCGCGCACTGCTTCATCAGGATGCGGCCGACCTCGGTCGAGCCGGTGAACGACAGGTGGCGCACCCGATCGCTCTCGCACAACACCTGGCCCACCGCGATCGAGTTGCTGCCATCGGCCGTGACGACGTTCAGCACGCCCGGCGGCATGCCGGCACGCTGCGCCAGCTCGGCCACCGCCAGCGCCGACAGCGGCGTCTGCTCGGCCGGCTTGATCACCACCGGGCAGCCGGCGGCCAGCGCCGGCGCGACCTTGCGCGTGATCATCGCGATCGGAAAATTCCACGGCGTGATCGCCGCGCACACGCCGACCGGCTGCTTGATCACCAGGTAGCGCTTGCCGTTGTCGGTGGTCGGCACCGTCTCGCCGTAGACGCGGCGCGATTCCTCGGCGAACCACTCGATGAAGCTGGCGCCGTAGCCGACCTCGCCCTTGGCCTCGGCCAGCGGCTTGCCCTGCTCGGCGGTCATGATGCGCGCCAGGTCGTCGGCATTCGCCATCAGCAGGTGGAACCACTTCATCAAGATCGCCGCGCGCTCCTTCGCGGTCATGCCGCGCCAGGCCGGCCAGGCCTGGTGTGCGGCCGCCACGGCGGCCTGCGTCTCGGTGGCGCCGAGGTTGGCCACGTCGACCAGCTTCAGGCTCGTCGCCGGGTCGTTCACGTCGAAGCGCGCGTTGCCGGCCACCCATTCGCCGCCGATCAGCGCATCGGTCTTCAGCAGGCCGGGGTCCTTCAGCGTGGCCAGCGGGGAGGTCTTCATGTCCATGTCTCGTCTCCTTTGCGGGGGAGGGTCTCAGGTCAGCGCTTGCGTCCGCGCAGCCACTCCAGCACGAGCAGCAGCCCGGTCGTGAAGAGGATCAGCAGCGTCGCCACCGCCGCGATGGTCGGCGTGATGTTCTCGCGGATGCCGGTGAACATCTGGCGCGGCAGCGTCACCTGCTCCGGCCCGGCCAGGAACAGCGTGACGACCACCTCGTCGAACGAGGTCGCGAAGGCGAACAGCGCGCCCGAGATCACGCCCGGCGCGATCACCGGCAGCGTGATGCGGAAGAAGGTGCGCAGCGGCGTCTCGCCCAGGCTCAGGCTGGCCCGCACCAGGTTCTGGTTGAAGCCCTGCAGCGTGGCCAGCACGGTGGTCAGCACGAAGGGCGCGCCGAGCGCGGCGTGCACGAGGATCAGCGCGGTGTAGCTGTCGGCCAGCCCGGCGTTCGCGAAGAACAGGTAGGTGCTGACGCCGACGACGACGATCGGCACCACCATCGGTGCGATCAGCAGGCTCATCAGCAGCCCCTTGAACGGGAAGTCGCTGCGCGAGAGGCCGACCGCGGCCAGCGTGCCCAGCACGGTGGCGATCACCGTCGCGGCGGGCGCGACGATGAAGCTGTTCTTCGTCGCGCGCGCCCATTCGGCCGACGTGAAGAGGTTCTGGTACCACTTCAGCGACCAGCCGGGGATCGGGTACGCGAGGAACGAGCTGTCGCTGAACGACAGCGGGATGATCACCAGGATCGGCAGCAGCAGGAACGCCAGCACGCCGACGCAGGCCGCGCGCACGGCCCACCAGCCGGCCTGGTCGAGCGGCGTGGCGTAGGCGGGAAAGACGGGCAGCTTCATCCGAGGCTCAATTCCGACTTCACGACGCGACGGTACACCGCATAGAGCGCGAGCGTCGCCGACAGCAGCAATGCCCCCAGCCCGCAGGCCATGCCCCAGTTGATGTTCACGTTGGTGTACTGCGCGATGTAGTAGCTCAGCATCTGGTCGTCGGCACCGCCCAGCAGCGCCGGCGTCACGTAGTAGCCGATCGACAGGATGAACACCAGCAGCACGCCGGCGCCGATGCCGGGAAAGGTCTGCGGCACGTAGACGCGGAAGAACGCCGCCAGCGGCGGGCTGCCCAGCGACACGGCCGCGCGCAGGTAGGTGGCGGGCACGCTCTTCATCACGCTGTACAGCGGCAGGATCATGAAGGGCAGCAGGATGTGCGTCATCGCGATGACGACGCCCAGGCGGTTGAACAGCAGCGGCAGCGGCTCGTCGATCAGGCCGAGGCCCATCAGCCCGCGGTTCACCAGGCCCTGCGACTGCAGCAGCACGATCCATGCAGCCACGCGCACCAGGATCGAGGTCCAGAACGGCACCAGCACCAGGATCATCAGCACGTTGGCGCGGCGCGCCGGCAGCGTCGACAGCCACCACGCGAGCGGGTAGCCGAGCAGCAGGCAGCACAGCGTGACGACCGCGCTGATCGCGAAGGTGCGGCCGAGGATGCGGGCGAAGGCGCGCTGGTCTTCGGGCATGCGCTCGACCTGGCCGGCGGCGTCGCGGCGCAGGTCGACGGCGGCGAGCAGGTAGTCGGGTGTCCAGCGCGAGCCGTTCTTCGCGATCGCCTGCCAGTAGCGCGGCTCGGCCCAGCGTTCGTCGAGCGCGAGCAGCGTCGCCCGGATGCCGGCGGCATCGGGTGCGCTGGCCAGCGGCAGGGCGCGGTAGGTGCCCATCACCAGCGAGCGGGCGCCCGCCACCTCGGTGTTGAGCCGGCGCGCCACCGCGCCGGCATCGGAGCTGTCGGGCAGCGTGCCGAGGTCGGCCACCAGCGCGGCGAAGGCGTCGGGCGCCGGCACCGCGTGGCGGTCCCAGGCCGCGAGCGCCGCCACCGTGCGCGGCAGCGCGGTCGCGACCTCCGGGTTCTCGACCGCCCGCTTCAGCAGCGCGGCGATCGGCACCAGGAAGGTCACCAGCAGGAACAGCAGCAGCGGCAGCGTCAGCGAGAACGCCTGCAGCCGGCGTCCCAGGGTCACTGCGCGGCCCAGGACGCGAAGCGCTTCTCCAGTTCCTCGCCCTGGTCGGCCCAGAACTTCAGGTTGAACTGCAGCGCGTCCTTCGAGTTCGCCGGCGAGGTCGGCAGGTTGCCGAGCGTCTTCGCATCGAGCTTCGCCAGCGCCTTGGTGTTGGTCGGACCGTAGGCGATGTTCTTCGCGTACTCGGCCTGCGCCTCGGGCGTGCTCGCGAAGGCGATGAACCTGACGGCCGCGTCCTTGTTCGGCGTGCCCTTCGGGATCACCCAGTAGTCGAGGTCGTAGATGCCGCCGGTCCAGGTGATCTTCAGGTTCTTGCCTTCACGGTTCGCGGCGTCGATGCGGCCGTTGAAGACCGTCGTCAGCGCGACGTCGCCGGCCACCAGGAACTGCGGCGGTTGCGCGCCGGCCTCCCACCACTGGATGCTCGGCTTCAGCTCGGTCAGCTTCTTGAACGCGCGCTCGGCGCCTTCCTTGGTGGCCAGCACCTTGTACACGTCGGCCGGCTTCACGCCCTCGGCCATCAGCGCGAACTCGAGGTTGTAGCGCGCCCCCTTGCGCATGCCGCGCTTGCCGGGGAATTTCTTCAGGTCCCAGAAATCGGCCCAGGTGCTCGGCGTGCCCTTCAGCTTGTCGCCGTTGTAGGCCATCACGGTCGACCACACGAAGATGCCGATGCCGCAGTCGCTGACCGCCGCCGGCAGCAGGTCGGCCTTGCCGCCGAGCTTGCTGTAGTCGAGCTTCTCGAACAGGCCCTCGTCGCAGCCGCGCGCCACGTCGGGCGATTCGACCTCGACCACGTCCCAGGTCACCTTCTTCGTCTCGACCATGGCCTTGATCTTGGCCTGCTCGCCGTTGTATTCGACCGGCACGACCTTGGTGCCGGTCTTCTCGAACGGCTCGTAGTAGGCCTTCTTCTGCGCGTTCGCGTTCGCGCCGCCGAAGTTGACGACGGTGATCTGCTGCTGCGCGAACGCCGGCAGCGCGAAGCCGACGGCGAACGCCAGGCTCAGGAGGGTCTTCTTCATGACGTGGGTCCTTCGGGTGATGAATCAGGTCGAACGAATCAAAGCGAATAGATGCGCGTGTGCTCCGGCGGCAGCTCCAGCCAGACGACGTCGCCGGCGCGCGGCGCGGCCTGGCCGGCCAGCGGCAGCTTCACCGACCCCGCGGCCTGGCCGTCGCCGATCGTGCACAGCAGCCGCAGGTGGTCGCCGAAGTAGATGACGCTGTCCACGCGCGCCTGCAGCAGGTTGCCGCGCTCGGCCGGCGGCTGGGGGTGCAGGCGGATGCGCTCCGGGCGGATGCAGGCCTCCACCGTGGCGCCGACGGCCGCGCCGTTCACGTTGACGCCGGTCAGCACGCGCCCGTCGGCCAGCACGATGCCGCAGCGCTCGCCGGCGTCGTCGGCGTGGGTCGCGCGCACCGTGCCGCGCACGATGGTGCTGTCGCCGATGAAGCCGGCCACGAAGCGATTCGCCGGTGCCTCGTACATCGCCTCCACCGGCGCGAGCATCTGCACCGTGCCGTCGTTGAACACCGCCACGCGGTCGCTCATCGTCAGCGCCTCGCCCTGGTCGTGCGTCACGTAGACGAAGGTGACGCCGAGCTGCCGGTGCAGCTCCTTCAACTCGATCTGCATGTGCTCGCGCAACTGCTTGTCGAGCGCGCCCAGCGGCTCGTCCATCAGCACCAGCTGCGGCTCGAACACCAGCGCGCGGGCCAGCGCCACGCGCTGCTGCTGGCCGCCCGAGAGCTGTGCCGGCGAGCGCTCGGCCATGCCGCTCAGCCGCACCATCTCGAGCGCCCGCGCGACGCGCCTGGCCTGCTCGTCGCGCGGCACCCGGCGCACCGTCAGCGGGTAGGCCACGTTCTGCCCGACCGTCAGGTGCGGGAACAGCGCGTAGTTCTGGAACACCATGCCGAAGTGGCGCTTGTGCGGCGGCGTGCGGGTGATCGGCCTGCCGTCGAGCAGGATGTCGCCGGCGGTCGGCGATTCGAAGCCGGCCAGCATCATCAGCGTGGTCGTCTTGCCCGAGCCCGAGGGGCCGAGCAGCGTCAGGAACTCGCCGCGGTGGATGTCGAGGTCGAGCCCCCGCACCACCAGGTGGCTGCCGTCGTAGGTCTTCTGCACGCCGCGAAAGCGCACCAGCGGCTCGGCCGGGGCGCCTTGCGGCGCGGCGGGTGGTTCGGTTGCGCGGGATGGCTCGGACAACACGGGCGTGCGCTCCTCGTTCTCGACCAGGACGGCAGTATGAGCCGCAAACGGTCGACTTTAGGGGCCGCACCGGCGCGCCGCCATGTACAGCGGGGCCGGCGTTTCGGTGTACTGTGCAGGGCGCAGGGCCTGTACATGCAAGCCCTGATCCGGTGCGCCATGCACGAAGCCGTACCCCCGCCCATGCGCCCCCCGCCACGCCGATGCTCACCCTGAACCCGAACTCCCCGCTGCCGCTGGTCGGCCAGATCGTCGACGGCCTGCGCGGCCTGATCGCCGGGCAGTCGCTGAAGCCCGGTGCGAAGCTGCCGTCGATCCGCGCCTTTGCCGCGGCGCACGGCGTCAGCGTGTTCACCGTCGTCGAGGCCTACGACCGGCTGGTCGCGCAGGGCTGGCTGGTGTCGCGGGCCAACGCCGGCTTCTTCGTGCGCCGCCGCAGCGGCGAGCCGCCGGCCGCCAGCCCCGCGCCCAAGCCGGTGGCCGAGCTGCGCTTCGATGCGCAGTGGTACCTGAAGCAGATCTTCGAGAACCGCAACCTCGCGCTGAAGCCCGGCTGCGGCTGGCTGCCGCACGACTGGCTGTTCGAGGACGGCGTGCGGCGCAGCCTGCGCCAGATGGCGGCCGATGGCGCCGAGCTGGGCGGCTACGGGCTGCCGCACGGGCACATGGCGCTGCGCATCCTGGTGGCCGAATCGCTGGCCGAGCACCAGATCGCCGTCAGCGCCGAACAGGTGCTGCTGACCCAGGGGTCGAGCCAGGCGCTCGACCTGGTCGCCCGCCGGCTGCTGAAGCCGGGCGACGCGGTGCTGGTCGACGACCCCGGCTACCCCAACCTGATGTTCATGCTGCGCTTCCTCGGGGCGCGGCTGATCGGCGTGCCGCGCACGCCCGCCGGCTACGACCTGCCGGCGCTGGAAGCGCTGCTGGCCGAGCACAAGCCCCGCGCCTTCTTCACGCAGCCGCGGCTGCAGAGCCCGACCAGCTCGGTGACGCCGCTGGCGCAGTTGTTCCGGCTGCTGCAGCTGGCCGATGCGCACGACCTGACGCTGGTCGAGAACGACATCTACGCCGACATGGACCCCGAGCCGCGGGCCTCGCTCGCGAGCCTCGACGCGCTGCGGCGGGTGGTCCACGTCGGCAGCTACTCGAAGACGATCTCGCCGAACATCCGCGTCGGCTATGTCGTCGCCCGGCCGGACCTGCTGGACGAACTGGCGCAGCTGAAGATGGTGTCGGGGCTGACCTCGTCGGACATCACCGAGCGGCTGGCCTTCGGCGCGCTGACCGAAGGCCGCTGGCGCAAGCACCTGAAATCGCTGCGCGACCGGCTCGCCGAGGCGCACGGCCGGGTGGCGCAGCGGCTGGTCGGCATGGGCTTCGAGCTGTTCAGCGAGCCGAAGGCGGGGCTGTACCTGTGGGCGCGTCATCCCGATCTGCCCGATGGCGCCGAGCTGTCGCGGCATGCGGTGGGCGAGGGCATCATGCTCGGGCCGGGGCAGCTGTTCCTGGTCGAGCCGCGGCCCACCGGCTGGCTGCGCTTCAACGTGGCCTTCAGCGACGACGAGCGGCTGTACCGCTTCCTGGCGGCGCAGATCCGGCTGCACGAGGCGGCGTGAACCCGTGCCTTTCCTATAATCGCCGGTTCCGCCGAGACAGCCCAGCCAACCGAGAAAGAACCGGATGAAAGCCTCCGAGATCCGCGACACCTTCCTGAAGTTCTTCGAATCGAAGGGCCACACCATCGTCGCGTCGAGCCCGCTGGTACCCGCCAACGACCCGACGCTGATGTTCACCAACTCGGGCATGGTGCAGTTCAAGGACGTGTTCCTCGGCAGCGACAAGCGCCCCTACGTGCGCGCCGCCTCCGTCCAGGCCTGCCTGCGGGCCGGCGGCAAGCACAACGACCTCGAGAACGTCGGCTACACCGCGCGCCACCACACCTTCTTCGAGATGCTGGGCAACTGGAGCTTCGGCGATTACTTCAAGCACGACGCACTCACCTGGGCCTGGGAGCTGCTGACCCAGGTCTACAAGCTGCCGGCCGACAAGCTCTGGGCCACCGTCTACATCGACGACGACGAGGCCTACGACATCTGGACCAAGGTGATCGGCCTGCCACCCGAGCGCGTGGTGCGCATCGGCGACAACAAGGGCGCGAAGTACGCCTCCGACAACTTCTGGATGATGGCCGACACCGGCCCCTGTGGCCCGTGCTCGGAGATCTTCTACGACCACGGCCCCGGCATCGCCGGCGGCCCGCCCGGCTCGCCCGATGCCGATGGCGACCGCTACATCGAGATCTGGAACAACGTGTTCATGCAGTTCGACATGCAGCCCGACGGCAGCATCAGGAAGCTGCCGGCGCCCTGCGTCGACACCGGCATGGGCCTGGAGCGCCTGACGGCCATCCTGCAGCACGTGCACAGCAACTACGAGATCGACCTGTTCGACCGGTTGATCCGCGCAGCCTCGCGTGAAACCGGCGAGAAGGACCTGTCGAACAAGAGCCTGCGCGTGATCGCCGACCACATCCGCGCGACCGCCTTCCTGGTCAGCGACGGCGTGATCCCGAGCAACGAAGGCCGCGGCTACGTGCAGCGCCGCATCATCCGCCGCGGCATCCGCCACGGCTACAAGCTCGGCCAGAAGAAGCCGTTCTTCCACAAGCTGGTGGCCGACCTGGTCAGCGAGATGGGCGCGGCCTACCCGAAGCTCGTCGCCGACCAGCAGCACATCACCGACACGCTGAAGGCCGAAGAGGTGCGCTTCTTCGAGACCCTGGCCAACGGCATGGAGATCCTCGACGCCGCGCTGGCCGGCGGCCAGAAGACGCTGCCGGGCGACGTGGCCTTCAAGCTGCACGACACCTACGGCTTCCCGCTCGACCTGACGCAGGACGTCTGCCGCGAGCGCAACGTCGAGGTCGACGAGGTCGGCTTCGGCGCGGCGATGGAGCAGCAGAAGGCGGCCGGCCGCGCGGCGGGCAAGTTCAAGATGGCGCGCGCGGTCGAGTACACCGGCTCCGGCCATGAATTCACCGGCTACGAGCACCTCGAAGAGAAGGCGGTCGTCGCCGCGCTCTACCAGGAAGGCAGCCCGGTGCAGCAGCTGCTCGAAGGCCAGACCGGCATTGTCGTGCTGAGCATCACGCCGTTCTACGCCGAGAGCGGCGGCCAGGTCGGCGACCAGGGCTCGCTGAGTGCCGAAGGCGCGCTGTTCGGCGTGCAGGACACCCAGAAGATCAAGGCCGACGTGTTCGGCCACCATGGCGTGATGAGCCAGGGCAAGCTGTCGGTGGGCGACACCGTCACCGCGCGCGTCGACGGCAAGCTGCGCGCCGCCACCGTGCGCAACCACAGCGCCACCCACCTGATGCACAAGGCGCTGCGCGAAGTGCTGGGCACGCATGTGCAGCAGAAGGGCTCGCTGGTCGATGCCGAGAAGACCCGCTTCGATTTCGCGCACAACGCGCCGGTCACGCCGCAGCAGATCGCCGAGATCGAGCGCCGCGTCAATGAAGAGATCCTCGCCAACGCGGCCACGCAGGCGCGCGTGATGGACATCGAATCGGCGCAGAAGACCGGCGCGATGATGCTGTTCGGCGAGAAGTACGGCGAGACGGTGCGCGTGCTCGACATCGGCAGCAGCCGCGAGCTGTGCGGCGGCACGCACGTGCAGCGCACCGGCGACATCGGCCTGTTCAAGGTGGTGGCCGAAGGCGGCGTGGCCGCCGGCGTGCGCCGCATCGAGGCGGTGACCGGTGCCAACGCGCTGACCTACCTGCAGACGCTCGAAGGCACGGTGCACCAGCTGGCCGCCACGCTGAAGGCCGCGCCCACCGAGGTGCCGCAGCGCCTCGCACAGGTACTCGATCAGGTGCGGGCGCTCGAGAAGGAACTGGGCGCCGTGAAGGGCAAGCTGGCCTCGTCGCAGGGCGACGAGCTGGTCGGCCAGGCGATCGACGTGAAGGGCCTGAAGGTGCTGGCCGCGCGCCTCGAAGGCGCCGATGCGAAGACGTTGCGCGAGACGCTCGACAAGCTGAAGGACAAGCTGAAGAGCGCGGTCATCGTGCTCGCCGCGGTCGACGGCGACAAGGTGCAGCTGGCCGCCGGCGTCACGGCCGACAGCACCGGCAAGGTCAAGGCGGGCGAGCTGGTCAACTTCGTCGCGCAGCAGGTCGGCGGCAAGGGCGGCGGCAAGGCCGACATCGCGATGGCCGGCGGCACCGATGCGTCGCAGCTGCCGCAGGCGCTGGCCTCGGTGCAGGGCTGGGTGGCGGCCAAGCTCTGAGCATGCTGAGCTGGCAGATCCGGCTCTGCCGGCCCGAGGACGAAGCGGCCGTGATCGCGCTGTGGCAGGCCTGCGGCCTGACCCGGCCGTGGAACGACCCGTCGAAAGACATCGCGCGCAAGTTCGCCGAGCAGCCCGAGCTGTTCGCGGTGGCCGAGTGCGATGGTGAGCTGGTCGGCAGCGTGATGGCCGGTTATGACGGCCATCGCGGCTGGATCAACTACCTGGCCGTCACGCCGAAGTTGCAGCGCGGCGGCCTCGGCCGGGCGCTGGTCGACTGGGCCGAGCTGCGGTTGCGCGAGCGCGGCTGCCCGAAGATCAACCTGCAGATCCGCCGCGGCAACACCGCGGTGATCGCGTTCTACGAGAGCCTCGGCTTCTCGGAAGACGACGTGATGAGCATGGGCAAGCGCCTCGAGCGCGACGACTGAGCGCGTCCCCGGCCCCCCCGCGATCGGGGCACCCTGACATTTGACCCTCGGACAGACCCTCTTGTGCCGGGCCGGCCGAGCACCGATAAGAGACCTGTCGAGAGCGCGCCATGCCTGGCCGCGCTGCCGATCCGAAGTGGACAGCCTTGACAGGAGGTCTCTCATGCTGGTTCGAACCCTGGCCCGAATCCGCGCCTGCCCGCGCGCCCTGATGCTGACGGTGCTGGTCGCTGCGGCGCTCGCGACACCGCCCTTCGCCGGCAAAGCCCGCGCGGCCGACGCCCGACCCGCCGCCGCCACGCCGCTCGCCGAGGCGCAGCAGGTGGTCGACTCGGCGGTGCGCTGCGGCAACGAGCCCCGCGTCGACGCCGGCCCGCCGGCGCAACCCGGCAAATCCATCGCGCTGGTGATCGAGGACCTGCGCAACGGCGGCGTGCTGGCGGCCTCGCTGGGCTTTCGCGAAGCGGCCGCGGCGATCGGCTGGACCGTCAAGGTCTTCGACCTCGGCGGCATCGTCGCCAACCGCGACAAGGTCATGCAGGAGGTGATGGCCTTCCACCCCGACGGCATCGCGCTGATGGGCGGGCTGACGCTCGAAGGCTCGGCGACCAAGGGCTACGGCCCCTACGACCTGGTGCCGTTCGAGCGGCGCGGCATCGTGCTGGTCAGCTGGCATGCCAACCCGTGGCCCGGCCCGATCGCCGGCACGCCGGTGCGCACCAACGTCACCAGCGATCCGCTGCTGGTGGCCCGCATGGCGGCCTCGAAGGCGATCATCGACGCCGGTGGCCGCGCCGGCGTGGTGATCTTCACCGACTCCAAGCTGGGGATGGCGATGACCAAGGCCCATGCGATGGCCGAGGTGATCCGCGCCTGCAAGGCGTGCAAGGTGCTCGAGATGCTGGATGTCGGCATGGAGGAAACCGGTTCGCGCATGGCCGCCGTCACGGCCCAGCTGCTGCAGCGCTACGGTCCGAGCCTGACCCATGCGCTGGCCGTCAACGACATCTACTTCGACTACATGGTGCCGGCGCTGATCACCGCGCAGCAGCCCGGCGCCGGCGTGCGGTTGATCTCCGGTGGCGACGGCAGCTCGTCGGCCTTCCTGCGCATCGCGGCGAAATCGTTCCAGACCGCGACCGCCGCCGATCCGCTGAACCAGCAGGGCTGGCAGACCGTGGACGAGTTGAACCGGCTGTTCGCGCACCAGCCGACCAGCGGCTTCGTCGCGCCGCCGCGCCTGGTCACCGCCGAGAACATCGCCTGCGAAGGCGGCTCGCGCATGCTCTACGACCCCGACAACGGTTACCGCGACGCCTACCGGCGGCTCTGGAAGCGCTGACACCCGCCGGCCGGTGGTTCCGTGAAGCGGCGCCAGCTGTTGCCCCATTCGCTTCGCCGGCAGTTCGCGCTCGCGCTGGCGGGGCTGGCGCTGATCTTCGGGGCCGGCGGCCTCTTCGCGCTGTATGCCGTGCGGGAGGTGGCCGTCGCGTCGCGGCAACTGGCCGAGGAGCGGCTGCTGCGCGTGAGGCTGGCGCAGGACCTGGTGGCCGAGACCGCGACGATCGCCCTCGATGCCTCGCAGCTGATCAATGCCGACACCGGCATCGCGCTGCACGGCAGCTTCGAGCGCATGGAGCTGCACCTGCAGAAATTCGATGCCATCGTCACGCAGATCAGCACCACCAGCGGCGACCTGGTCGTGCTCGACCTGCACCAGGCCGGCCAGCTGCTGCGCAACTCGGCCAACGTGGCGACGCAGCTGCGCGAGGATTCGCTGAACACCGAGCTGCGCTGGCGGGCGCTGATGGAGGAACGCTTCGGCCGGCCCGAGGCACCGGTCGGCTCCGAGCGGCTGCCGCTGCTGGCGCTGCTGTACCAGCTGCGCGGCGCGACCCGGCCCGACGAGCTGGAGGGCCTGCGCGCGCGCCTGCCGCCGCTGCTGGCCTCGTCGGCACGGCAGCCGGGCCTGGCGACCGATGTGCGCGAGCTGTTCGCGATGCGCGACAAGCTGATCGCGCAGCACCGCATGATCACCGGCCTGCGCGACGAGATCGGCCGCCAGTCGCAGGCCATGGGGGCCGCGGCGGGCACCTGGTCGACCGCATCGTCCACCGCGTACCGCGAGGCGGTGCAGCAGGTGGTCGACGCGTCCGAGCGCCGCCAGCGCTGGATCTTCGCGCTGTTCATCGGCAGCGTGCTGGCGGCGGTCGCGGTGGCGCGGGTCTTCCTCGGCCACCACGTGATCGGCCGGCTGCAGGAGGTGAGCCAGCACCTGCGCAGCGACCACCCGCAGGCGCTGGCGGGGCTGGAGTCGACGAGCGGGCCGGTGAAGGTGCCGGTGCAGGGCGAGGACGAGATCGGCGGCATGGCGCGCGCGGTCGAGCGCTTCCTCGAGGACCGGCGGCAACTGGCGCAGACCCGGGCGTCGCTCGAGATCGAGCAGCAGCGGCTCGCGGCCATCATCGACCACACCGCCGACGGCATCCTGGTCGTGCGCGGCGAGCGCGTGCTGCAGCTCAACCCGGCCGGCGAGCGCATGTTCGGCCGGGCCGCGCCGCAGCGCGACGGGCTGGCCATGGCCCTCGGCGAGCTGCTGGCCGAGCTGGATCCGCCGCTCGAGGTCGAGCAGGCCACGCCGCGCAGTGCGATCGGGCTGCACCACGACGCGCGGCGTTTTCCGGTCGAGGTGTCGGTGAGCCGGATGTCGGTGCAGGACGCGGCGGGCGGCGAGCACGATGAACACGGCGGCGGCGCGCTGCGCGTGCTGGTGGTGCGCGACGCGACGCTGCGGCGTGCCGCCGAGCAGCAGCTCACCGCGGCGCGCGACGCGGCCATCGCGGCGCAGCGCGCGCAGACCACCTTCCTCGCCAACATGAGCCACGAGCTGCGCACGCCGCTGAACGGCATCCTCGGCTACACGCAGATCCTGCGCCTGGACCCCACGCTCGGCGAGCCGCAGGCGGCCGGCCTGAAGACCATCCAGAGCAGCGGCGAGCACCTGCTGATGCTGATCAACGACATCCTCGACATCGCGAAGATCGAGGCCGGCCGGCTCGACCTGCTGCCGGCGCCGGTCCACCCGGCCAGCTTCTTCGGGATGATCGGCGACCTGATCCGCATCAAGGCGCAGCAGAAGAACCTGGCGTTCTCGCTCGAGATCCACGGCGAGCTGCCCGAGGCGATGGAGGTCGACGAGCGGCGGCTGCGACAGGTGCTGCTGAACCTGCTGGGCAACGCGGTCAAGTTCAGCGACCACGGGCAGGTGCAGCTGGTCGTGCACCTGCTGAGCGTCGACGAGGACCGGGCGCAGCTGCGCTTCGAGGTCTGCGATTCCGGCATCGGCATGGATGCCGTGCAGATGGAGCGGCTGTTCCAGCCGTTCGCGCAGGTGCACGACGCGGCGCGCCGGGTGGCCGGCAGCGGCCTCGGGCTGTCGATCAGCCGGCAGCTGGTGCGCATGATGGGCGGCGACATCCTGGTGCGCAGCGTGCCCGAGGAGGGCAGCGTCTTCTGGTTCGAGCTGACGGTGCAGGTGCCGAAGACGGTGGCCGGCACCGCGCGCGTCGAGCGCAGCGCGATCGGCTATGCCGGCGCGCCGCGCAGCGTGCTGATCGTCGACGACATCGCCGAGAACCGCGAGATGCTGGCCTGGCTGCTGCGCCTGCTCGGCTTCCAGATCGACGAGGCGGACAACGGGCAGACGGCGATCGCGCGGGCGCAGGCCAAGAAGCCCGACCTGATCCTGATGGACATGATGATGCCGGTGATGGACGGGCTGCAGGCCACGCGGCACATCCGCGCGGACGAGGGTTTGAAGGAGGTGCCGATCATCGCGATCTCGGCCAGCGTGACGGCCGAGGACCGGCAGAAGTGGGTCGCGTCGGGCGGCAACGGCTTCGAGGCCAAGCCGGTGCGCCGCGAGAGCCTGCTGCGCCAGATGGGCGAGCTGCTCGACCTGACCTGGATCTACCGCGACGGTGAAGGCGACGCGCAGCCGCCGGCGGCGAGCGAGCCGCTGGCGCCGGAGTCGATCCCGGGCGCCGATGAGTTGCAGGAGCTGCACCGGCTGACGCTCGCGGGCAACATGGCGGCGATCTGCGACGAAGCGGAACGCCTGGCGCAGGCCGAGGCGCGCTACCGGCCGTTCGCCGACCGGGTGCGGCGCCTGGCGAACGAGTACCAGGTGCGGGCGCTGGGTGCGCTGGTGAAGGAGAGCATGGGGCCCAAGTGAAGGTTGATCCCCGGGTTGGCATTCAGACCAGCGCGACCTCGCTGACCTCGCCGACCTCGGTGAGCGCCATGGCCGCGATGCCGGCCTGCGCGACCAGCCCGTCGATGTCCATCAGGATCAGCATGCGCTGGTGGCTGCTGACCAGCCGCTCCTGCACACCCCCCGGCCGCGCGAGCGACTGCACGCGCGAGCTGGCGACCTCGAACACCGGGCCAAGCTCGTCGACCCGCATCGCGAATCGCTGCCCGCGCGAACCCTGCGCGACCACCAGCGGCGCCTGCGGATCGGTCGCCGCGCCGGTGCCGCGCAGCACGCCGAGGTCGACCACCGGCAGCAGCCGGCCTTCGAACTCCAGCATGCCGAGCAGATGCGCCGGCGCGTTCGGCAGCGCCGCGATGCGCGGCTGCTGCAAGGCCTGCAGCGCCGTCGTCGACGGCACGCCCAGCCACTGGCCGGCGCACAGGAAGCTCGCGATCGACAGCAGCGGTTCCATGCCGCGTGGCGGCGTGGCGGCGTTGTCGAACACCATCGGCGCGGCCGGCGCGTGGGCGTGCACCGCGCCCAGCTTCAGCAGCGCCACCGACAGCAGGTCGTGCGGGCCGACGCTGCCATCGGCGTGGTACTCGCGGTAGCCGCCCGACACGCTGCAGCCGGCGCTCCACGCGACGCCGTCGAGGTGGATCACCGTGCTGGCCGACGCGCCGCGCGCGAGCGGCTGCCAGTCCGCCGGCACCGACCAGCCGCTGCCGACCGGCCAGCGCGCGACGTCGCTGCTCGCGACCACCGTGCCGGCCCGCGTCACCAGCAGCGCCGCCGCGCCGTGCGACGGCTCGCCCTGCGCATCGAGCGGCAACGCGTCGCGCAGCATCGCCGCGAACTGCGGCTCGCCATCGAAGACGATCGCGATGCCGCCGACCACGGTTGCCGTGCCGTCGTTCGCTCGCAGCGCGGCCCCGTGCACGAAGGTCGGCCGACCGCCGTACAGCCCACTCGCCGCATGCGCCGATTCGACATGCTGCTGCGGGTCGCGCAGCGCCAGCGTCTCGCGCACCCACGGCGCGTCGAGCAGCTCGCCGCAGCGGGCGTGCTCGGCCGGGTCCGACACCGCGACGATGCGCCCGTCGGTGTCGAACAGCACCAGCAGCGCATACACCGTGTAGAGCCCGTTGATGCGTTGCAGCACCGCGGCGGCACGCGCGGCATCGCGCTGCGCGGCCGGCTGCGACAGCACGCCGCGCAGCACACCGTCGAGCGCCCACCAGCGGCAGTCGTTGGCGCGCTCGTAAAGGTTGCGGTCGACGATGTCGATCGCCAGCCGCGCATGGTGGCGCGCCTCGTCGAACACCGCGTTCAGCGTCGAGCGGTGCAGGTTGGCGATCGCCTGCTCGAACACCTGGCGGATGCGCTCGCCGGTCTGGCCGACCTCGCGCAGCAGCGTCGCGGCGAACGCGTTCGAGGTGCCTTCGCCGGTCGGGCGCAGCCGGCCGTTCCACAGCACGCGCGACAGGTCGCGCTGGATGTGGCGCGCCTGCATCGGGATGGTGCGCAGCGCCTCGCCGAACAGCTCGCGGGTGTCGAGGCGCGCGAGCAGGTCGTCGGCATCGGCCGCGCCCTGCAGCGTGTCCTGCAGCTCGGAGGTGTCGAAGGCCTGGTCGACCGGCACCAGCGCGCGGGCCGACCAGCCGGGGCCCATGTAGCCTTCGTAGCCGGTCGCGGCGGCATGCACCATCAGGTACTCGCGGCCGGCGAAGCGGGCCAGCGGGTGGGCACCCGTTGCGGCCGGCGGCAGCGGCGCGCCGACCGGCACCTGCCACGGGTCGGACGAGGCCAGCACGGCATCGGCACCATCGGTCAGCACGATCACGCTGCGGTCGCGCGCCTCCAGCAGCTGCGAGAAGATCGCGCGCATCTCGTCGTCGAAGCGGAACGACAGGCACAGCACGCCCTCGATGCGCTCGTCCACGCGGATCGCCGCCGCGTACAGCAGCGCGCGCCGGCCGCCCATCAGCGGTGACGGGCCGAAGTGCTCGACGTAGGGGCCGCCCTGCAGCGCCTGCGCGAGCCAGGGCTCGCGGCCAGCGGGCTGCGCATCGATCGAATCGTCGAGCCGCGCCAGCACGCGGCCGTCGGGCGCCAGCGCGATCACGTCGTCGTACACGGTGTACTTGGCCGCGTACTCGGCAAAGCGGGCTTGCAGCGCGCGCAGCGCCGGGGCATCCGCACCGTCCGCGTCCTTGCTCGCGCGAACGACCTCGCGCAGCTGCGAATCGGTGCTCAGGAATCCGATGTCGGCGGTGCGCTCGAACAGGTTGCGCACCAGGATGTCGATCGCCACCTGCGCCTGGCTGCGCATGCGCTGCGCGACGTTCGTGAGCAGGCTGCGGCCCAGGCTGTCGAGCAGGTCTTCCGACAGCGACTGGAACGCGGCGCGCGTGGCGGCGATGTCGGGCAGCGTGCCGCTCATCTGGCCGAGCATCGACAGGCTGTCCCACACCCCTTGCAGCCGCAGCAGCGACTCGCGGTATTCGTCCACCGCGGGCATGCGCGACACCAGCGGGGCCACGTCGGGCGAGAAAGGCATCCCACGGCGCCAGATCTTTTTCATGGTTCTTCCTGAGGATTCAAGTGACTTCGTGAGACATCCGCCTCGCTGGCAGCCCTCAGCCGACACAGACGGTCTCAACTTTGAGAATCGGCCGATCCACGGCGCGGTACACCTGTACTTTCGTGAAACGGATCACGCTTGCGCATCACGCGACAGAAACGCATCCGCCGGGCCGCGCCGACGGCGCCGCGGTGTCAGCCCGGTGTCAGTCTCGGGCGCGCCGCGACGCGTTTTCGCAGGCTTGCGAATCGGCGGCCTTCGGTTTCTCGTTTCTGAGGTGCCAGGCGTGACTGAGAGTTCATGAGCTTGTTTTTTCGTGCGATCACGAGACTGAGCTGCATCGGGTCCTGCATCGGACCTTGCACTCAAAGGAGAGATCGCCATGCAGATTCAAGTCCTCACCGTCCTGGCCCGCCACGAACACGTCCAGGCCCTCATGTCACCGGTGCTCGAAGGCCGCGTCCAGGAAGCCGTCTCGAAAGCCGAAGAGCTGCTGGGCGACCGCCCGGCGCACCTGGGCGACGACATGCTGAGCGAGCTGGCCCAGCTGTGCGGCGACCTGATGCTGTCGCTGGACCGCGCCGAAGAAGCCGAGGAGACCTACCGCCAGGCCGTCAAGCTGGCCGGCGGCGCGCAGCGCGGCACGGTGCGCGTGGTGTCGTGCCGCGGCACCGGCTTCCTGAGCCTGTACCAGCACCGCTACGGCACGGCCGCGGCCTGCTTCGGCCGCATCGCGGTCGACGAGGCCGCGACGCCGGCGCAGAAGGTGGAAGCGCTGTGCGCGATGGCGATGGCCCGCCAGGGCCTCGGCCAGAAGGAGCGCGCGATGCAGGCGCTCGACGATGCGAGCGAGATCGCCCGCGACGACGATTCGGCCCAGCTGGCCATGCTGGTGAGCCTGGTGCGCGTCGAGCTGCTGGCGCAAAGCGAGATCCGCGCGCACGACGACCTGCGCGACCACGTGTTCTGGCAATCGCCGCTGGTCGACCGCATGCCGGCTTCGGCCCAGCTGCAGCCGGTGTCGGCGATCGAGCACTGCATGAACGCGCATGGCCGCTTCCCGCTGGTGGCGCGCCGGCTGCGCCAGCTGCGCGACCTGGTGATGGCCGGCTGCGGCGACGCCCGCGCGCAGGCCGCGCTGCCGGATCACATCGCCGGGCTGCGCACGCTGGGCCTCGCGACGCTCGAGCGCCAGGCGCGGCTCGACACCGCGCTGGTCGCGATCACCCAGCGCCAGGCCGAGCTGGCGCGGGCCACGCTCGAACCGCTGCAATCGCGCGAGGCCGAGATGGGCGGGCGCCAGCGCTGGCGCATGGAGCTGTCTTACTGCCTCGCGAAGGTTTGCGCGCTGTCGGGCCGCGTCGATGAATCGATGCGCCACTACCAGCGCTACGCGCTCGAGTCGATGCAGTGCGTGCGCACCGAATCGGCCTTCGACGACCGCGCGGCGCGGCCGGGCACGGCGGCGCCGGTGGCGGTGAAGGACGACATCGAGATGCGGCTGCCGGCCAAGTACCGCCGCGCCTACCGCTACCTGCTGGAGCACCTCGACTGCGCCGAGCTGAGCGTGCGCGAGATCGCCGACGACATGGGCGTGACCGAGCGGGCGCTGCAATGGGCCTTCAAGAACCACCTGGGCATGACGCCGGGCGAGGTGATGCAGCGCTGCCGCGTCGAGCGCATCCGCGCCGACCTGCTGCGCGACGACGCACCGGGCCACAGCGTGATCGAGACCGCGGCGCGCTGGGGCATCCGCAACCGCTCGACGCTGGTCACCTCGTACCGCAAGTACTTCCGCGAGACGCCGACCGAGACGCTGGCGCGCCGCGGCCGTGCGGACCAGATGGCTGCGGCGTACTGAGCCCATCATGGGTTCGCATGGTTTGCGTGCGTCGATCGGCGCGCTGATGGCGGGCATGGCCTCGCAGGCGGGTGCGGCCTACGACTGCACCGATGCGTTCGGCAACCGCTACCTGAGCGCGCGGCTGATCGAGGGCGGCGTGCAGTGCGTGCCGGTGCTTCCACCGGTGCCGGCTGCGAAGCCGTTGACGTCGCAGGACGTGGCCTCGATCCTGGGACTGTCCGATGCGGCCTTGGCGGCCGAGGTGCAGCGCCGCGGCGGCAGCCTGATGCTGCTGCCGCCGTCGGCCGTCGCGATCTCGGTGGTGCCGTCGGCCGAGCGGGTCACCGCGTACGACCCGATCATCGAATCGGTGGCGCGTGCCTTCGGCACCGACGTGAACCTGCTGCGCGCGATCGTGCACGTGGAGTCGCGCTTCAACCCGAACGCGGTGTCGCCGAAGGGCGCGATCGGGCTGATGCAGGTGATGCCGGCGACGGCCTCGCGCATGGGCCTGGCCGATGCCGAGCGCAACCTGTTCGAGCCGGAGGCCAACCTGCGCACCGGCACGCGCTACCTGCGGCTGCTGCTGAACATGTTCGAAGGCCAGCCGGAGCTGGCGGTGGCGGCCTACAACGCCGGCGAGGGCGCGGTGATGAAGTACGGGCGGGAGATCCCGCCTTACCCGGAGACGCAGGCTTACGTGCAGAACGTGATGGCGATCTACAGGAGCTTGAGTCGGTGAGGCTTGCTCGTGGGACACCGAAAGGCCTGCCAGCCTTCTATCCGCAAGAATACTGGCAGGCTCATGCAGAGGCGTATTCAGCGCTGGTCTAGGTTCTCCCAGATGTCCTTGATAGCCGCAAGTTCAGCCGCGGGCGCGCCGGTCACGGCACGGTTTAGCCTGTGGGCGCCGTCTCGTGCGTATCGGACCAAAGCGTGAACGGCTCTGCCGGGCGCCTTTGCAATGGCCCTCGGCGCATTGCTGGCGACGCGGGTCATTCCTCGAACAATCGTATTCATTACTGCACCTTCAAACTGCTAGTGAACTGCACCAGAGATGATCTGGCATCGTGTGCCGATCGAGTTCTGCGCATGCGTCGTGAACATGCACATGACTCGCCGGACTTCTGCTGAGTGGTCGAGCCCTCCAGCGGGTTCCGGGTCAGGTTCAATCGGCTGGGCTGTCAAGTGTGCAGAAGATTCTGGACCCGTCGATCTGATCGCGTCCCAAGGTGCACTGGACATGGGTGCCACAGTCCATGGCCTCAACGCTCGACCGGAATCGCGATCTACCGCAGCCTGAGCCGGTGAGTTCGTGCGTGGCCACACGCACCTGACAGGGACATATCTCCAAGACCAGAGCGCCCGACATGCAGCGGCGACGGAACGCAGCGCGTGATGCGGTGACACAGCAGACACGCCCGCGGCCGCGGGCTGGCGTATCACCTGGCCTGGAGCAGTTCCGATGGATGACCCTGATCGATGGCAAAGCCTGTTCGTGCAGCGGATGCGCGCACTGTTCGAGGCGAATGGACAGCCCGCACCTGAACTCAGCCACGACGGCGAAGCAGCCGATGCGGTGGGGTTCACGATGGACGGGGTCGATTTCGAGATCTCGTTCCACGCGCCTCTGCACCGAGACCACCTGCTGCTCGAATGCGAGTTCGGCGCCGCCCCTCGGGACGAGTGGGCGCTGCGGAAGCTGCTGCGCCTCAACCGCCGGCTGCAGGTCTCAGGCCGGGGCAGCTTTGGTTGGCGGCGGGAAGCCGATGCGATCACCTTCGGGATGCAGCTTCCGTTGCCGCAGTGCGAGAAGGACACGATCGAAGCCGTGATGGCTGCGATCGCGCAGCAGGCCCATCACTGGCGCGCCGGGCGGAGCTTGGACGAAGAAGCAATCCCGGCGGTGGAATCGCCTGATGAGCCGTCGTCGCCGCCAGACGCCGATGTGCGTTCGGAGTTGGTGCGTGTGCTGCATGAGGTGTGCGATGACGAGCGCGTGGACGGTGTCGATGAACTCGATGCGCCGCCTCAGGTCTTGGCGCTTCGCCTCGCGGTGGGGGATGCCGAGGTGACCCTGGTGCATGCCGAGCCGGGGTCGGCCCGGTTGACCCTGGAGTGCGTATACGGTGCGGCGCCGATCGTTCAGCCGGTCGAGATCTTGTTGGAGCTGCTGGAGGCGACGGAAGCCCATGCCACCGGCGGGGCGGATGGCTTCGGCCTGGAAGAGCCTGCGGACCTGGCGGTGTACCGAAGTACTTGCCTCGGTCCGGACTGGACGAGTCAGGATTTGCTGACCGAGATCCTCGATATCGGTCGCAGCTCGACGGAATGGTTCGATGCCTGCTGGCGAAGCCGGAATCCATCGCAGGTGCCATCGCGCCCGGTGGACGAACTGGTCGATGTGTTGAATTGATGATTTTTGGAGCTTGAGATGCCGAACTCTGATGCTGGTACCTTTCTTCGTCTTCGTGGTGTGAATCCACTTAAATCAATGCGTCRCTGGATGGATGACGTCAATTTCCGTCACTCAAAAAAAGATGGCGAGTACAGGGTTTTTCCGCGCACAAAGGAAGAGCGCGTCGACCGTCTGCGTCATATCAAACAAGCAGCAAACACTATTTCAAACTATGGCAGGGCCAATAAGCCCGATGAGGAGGGCCAGGAAAAGGAATGTGTTTCCTATTCGGATTTTGTGCCTGGTGGATTTGATGATTTGCCTCCTGAAGTGCAACACGGTTACTACATGGACCCTGGTATCACCGACAGGGTCGTGCGTGAGTGTGCTCCGGGTCTGGCGGGTATTCTCGAGAAAACGGAAGATCAAGAGAAATTTTGCAGAGATGCGGTGAGGCATTTCCGTTGCCTACTTCGCGGAGACGGGTTTGATTTGTCGTTGGCGGTCGCCGGGGCAAACATGCTTCTCACGTGCGAGGGAAAAGCAAACGAAAATAAGGAGACATTTTTAGATGACGGCTTGTTTCACCTTGCGGAGCGCCTTTCGAAGGCGGGAGAGCGGATCAGCATCGGTTCGCCTCGCCACCGTGCGCCCGAGGATGGCTCTGTAAGCGGTACCGTCATCCACGTGAACCGACGTGAAGTTGGTGACGTGATGGTGAAGAAGAATGGTAAGAATAGCTTTGCTTTCCATACGAAGGCAATCAGCAGAAATCGAACAAGATTCGGAATCATCAAAAAGGGGACACGGGGGATTAATACCACTCGTGCCAAGCTGCGCGCGGCCTATCAGTCCGTTTTCCACGCCGTCACTGAGAAAAGGGATGACAACGATGTAATGCCAGATTCCGTGATTTTGACTCCTCTGTTCGGCTCATCGAAGGACGGATCAAAAATCGTGCGAAGAAGAAATAAGAATGGTGAAATGGAGACCAAGGATAAATATCGGACCATCGATACTACTTTGGGGGGGGCTGCGAGAATTTTGACCATCAATCCAAATATAAAGAAAATTGACTTCGAGGCCGGCTCGAATTACAAGGCATTTCGGAATGGCTGTAGGGAACGGCTGGGACAAATATTTCCGCAGGCACCTAGAAAAAGAGCCGAAAACGATATTGTTCTCGATGTTTCAGGTTCTGAAGTCGATGCGCCGGCAGATGTCGATAGAGCGCGCAGGTCGGGGCATGAAAATGTGGGGAGTCACGTCCCTTCACCCAAACTGGTATCGTCAAGTCGCAGTGAATCCTCGGTGCCGTATGAAAGATCTGACCGCTCGGCTGCGTCGAGCGTGGCGGAGAGTAATGCCGAAGAATCAGGAAGTGAATCTGCGTTGCCTGATACGGACGCGGCGTCTTCCAGTGTCGAAGATGGGTATTTCGGCTCCAGGGGTAATAGGGTGGAATATTTTGAGAAAAAAGGCTGGCGCACCGATTTCGGCAACCCTGACTATAAACAAGAGTGGGAAGGAATAACGTTGCCCGAGGGATCGAGCGAGATGCATTCTTCGGAAAATAACACGGGCAGCCCCGGGCGTTCTTCAATGTCGGAAAATGACGATGTGGCCTCGTCGACGGGTACTATAGAAAAAGCCATTGTTGTTAAATATAAAGGGGCGATTGGGGAAAGCAAAGGATTTAATTCGGAGGTGCGCGAACCTGCGCCTGGAAGTATAACGATGGAAGCCAACACTGCGGGGCCGAGGGGCGATGGGTTCAAAGAGAAAAGAACTAAGGACGTGAAGAGTGAGGGAGTGCGGCTTGCCAAAGGAAATATCAGAAGATCGTTGGGTACAGCCCCGCGGGTCGTGTTTGATACATACGCATTTTCCACAAATGGAAACAGGCCGCTGAAATTACAAGAAATTCGGAATCAACTTAAGGTTGCTGTGGACCCTCTGCGTAAGTCGTACCTGATGGATTCGGGATTGGAAGTAATTCACGCCTATCAACTTGGTGATCATATAAGCGGGCTCGACCTCCAAATTAAGAGCATTCTATTTGAAATTTCCAAGGCCAAGTCCACCTTGGGATATGGAAATGAGGGAAAGTTAGAAACAATGGCAGACTCGTTGCAAAAATGCGGCGCAATTCTAAAACAAACGCAACGGATGCTCGATAGCGCCACTTCCGAAGACCGACGGAATCAGGTGAAAAAAGCCCTGCAAAGAGTCGTGAAAGTGATGGATATCATTTCAAGATCGCCGAAAGCAAAGGCGGTCGAGAAGGAGCGTGTACGGCAGCGGCCTGAGAAAAATGTCGTTTCCAGGTCGACTGGTAAAGAAGTCGGTTCGGATCGGTCGCGCGCCGAAATGATTGAGACCAAAGCGTCCGAAGCGGTTATTAATGTGCTTGAATATTGGCAGAGTTCGAGCCACATTAAGAAGGATGAGGGTTTGAAAGGCCTTGAAGATATTCTTAGTATTTCAGCGGGGGCCAAGGATAATGCTCGGCTCGCGGAACTCGAAAAAAATCACGATCGTCTGCAGGGTCTGTACTTGGCCATCAAAAGAATGGATGACGAAGATGGACTTGTGCGCCTGTACCGAAATGCAATGAGCGTGCTCAAAAATATGCAGCACTCATCGTCCACGCATCAATGACGCGAATCCAGCGACCTCTGCGCAGGTAGCTCCAACGCGACCCGCTGCAGCCCTATGGCGCATTCATGCGCCATAGGGAGTTTTCTATCTCGCGTGCGATCTCCTCGCACAGTGTGCAGCCGCGATGCCGTGCTGCGCGAGCGGCTCGCGTGGTCCTCGATCAGCCGATTTCGTGCCGTCGTAGCCCGGACGCCAACCCGGGAGCGCATCACGCCGCCATCCCGGATTGGCATCCGGGGCTACCTCTCCGCCGGCAACTCCAACGCCACCCGCAGTTCCCCCGCCGGCGCATCCATGCGCCACAACCCCCCCTGCATCTCGCGCGCGATCTCCTCGCACAGCGTGAAGCCGACCCCGCCGACCGCCGACGCATCCGCCTCGCGCGCCGCTGACGCGAACAGCACCCGCACCGCCGAGCCGTTCATCGACAGCAGCACCTGAGGCGCCTGCGCGCCCCCCAGCCGCTCGATCTCGATCAGCAGGATGCGCAGCAGCACCGCCAGCCGCTGTGCGTCACCACGCACCTGCGGCGGCGCCACGCCGTGCAGCGCCAGCGGCTCGCGCGGCCCCGAGCGGCCGATCGCCATGCCGTTCCAGGCCTCCTGCAATGCGAGCGGCAGGTCGAGCACCATCGCCTGCGGTGCCGCCCGGTACGAAAACATGCGCAGCTGCCGCGTCAGCGCCGTCGCCTCGTCGATGTGCGCGACCACGCCGCGCAGCGCCGTCGACATCTCGGCCGGCTTCAGATGGTCGGCCTGCGTGATGCACAGCGACAGCGCCTGCCGGGCCGCCACCAGCGGCGCGCCCAGCGAGTGGTAGATCTGCGCCATCAGCCGGCCGACCACCGCCAGCCGCTGCGCATGCAGCATCGCGGTCTCGCGCTCCAGCCGGCGCTCCTCGGCATCGCGCTCCAGCGCGGCCATGCGGTAGTGCAGCCGCTCCTGCTCGGGCTGCGTGAAGCGCCGCGCCGCATGCGCCTGGCGCAGCCAGCGCAGCGCATCGGCATGCCGGCCGTTCGCGGCATGCGCATTGGCCAGCATCTGCATCGTGTTCGGCAGTTCGCCGTCATGGCGGATGCTGCGCATCGCGCGGATCGCCCGCTCGAAACGCGCCGCGGCCCGCCCCGGCCGCCCGGCGTGCTGGTAGTACACGCCCATCGTCAGCCACACCTGCGCCATCCAGCGCGGCGCCCGCGGCAGCTGGCGCACGCGCCGCAGGAAGATCGACGCGGTGTGCCGCGCGCCTTCCAGGTCGCCGAGTCGCGAGCGCGCGTAGATCACCATGTGCAGCGACGCCAGCGGGCTGCGGTCGCTCGTCCGCGGCAGCGCCTCGGCGGCCCGCCGCCGCTCGGCCTGGGCCTCGGCCAGCCGGCCGCGCCGCTCGTGCGCATCGGCCAGGTAGGTGCGGCTGAAGCCGAGCGCGGCGCGCGCACTCTCGGCGGTGGTCGCCACCTGGCTGCGCACCTTTTCGCCTGCCTTTTCGCTTGAGATCTCCGCGGCGACGCGCAACACCTCCTCGCAGCAGTTGGCCGCCGCGTCGAACTCGTCGACGCACAGGAAGGTGCAGGCCTGGTTGAACAGCAGCCGCACCAGCAGCTCCAGGTCGCCGCGCGCACGCGCGCCGGCCTGCGTCTGGCGCAGGTGCTCGAGCGCCCGGCTGAAGTCGCCGGTCTCGATGCAGATCGAGATGCAGGTGCTGTCCGCGCTCGAGGCGCGCGCGGTGTCGCCGGCGCGCTCCAGCTTCTCGCTGGCCGACAGCGCCCGCGCATACGCCAGCTCGTACTCGCCGAGCTGCGCATGCAGCCGCGCCATCAGCAGCTGGATGCGCCCGAGCGTGTGGCCGTCGACGCCGTCGCCGGCGGCCAGCGCCGCCGCCTGTTCGAGCAGGCCGCGGTGGCGGGCGGGGTCTTCGGCGGCTTCGAGGGCCGGCAGCGCTTCGATCACGCGCTGCAGTTCGGCCGTCGGCGGGGCGATCGGATCAAGCATGCGCCGCATTGTGCGGGCGCCGTGCGCTCATCGGAACAAAGCCGAACGCGCCACGTCGGGTTTGCACACGCCGCTTCGCGCCCGGTGGTGGCTGGCCGCGGCGGCACGCCTAGCCTGTCGATGTCGGCAATCCGTCGACGCCCGTTGCATTCGGTCACCCCATGTCCGACGAAAAAACCGAAGAGCCCACAGAGCAGAAACTCCGCAAGGCGCGCGAGGAGGGCCAGGTCGCCAAGAGCCAGGACGTGGCGATCGCCGCGTCGACGCTGGCCGTCGTCGGCACGCTGATGGCGATGGCCGACAGCAGCGTCGCCCGCATCCGCACCGTGATCTCGCTCGCGCTCGACATCGGCCCCGGCGACATCCCGATGGACGTGATCTGGAAGCGCCTCGCCGCGATGGGCATGGAGGCGGGGTTCGTGATCCTGCCGCTGCTGGTGGTCGCGGCCATCGGCGCGATCGTCGGCATCGCCGCGCACGTCGGCTTCCAGCTCACGCCCAAGGCGGTGCAGCCCAAGTTCGACAGCCTGAACCCGGCCCAGGGCATCAAGAAGGTGTTCTCGGTGAAGTCGCTGATGAGCTTCGCGCAGATGGTGCTGAAGGCCGTGATCATCGGCGCGGTGATGTGGCAGGTCATCGTGCAGCTGCTGCCGCTGATCTCGGGCGCGGTGTTCCAGACGCCGATGGCGATCGGCGCCATCGCCTGGGGCGCGATCGGCAAGGTGCTGCTGTTCGCGGTGGCGCTGTTCCTGGTGCTGGCCCCGCTCGACTACGCGCTGCAGCGCCACCACTTCATGAAGGGCCAGCGCATGTCCAAGGACGAGATCAAGCGCGAGTTCAAGGGCCAGGAAGGCGACCCCGAGATCAAGGGCCAGCGCAAGCAATTGGCGCGCGAGCTGGCCGAAGAGGACCCGAAGCAGGCGGTGGGTCGCGCCGATGCGGTGGTCGTCAACCCGACCCACTACGCGGTGGCGATCCGCTACCGCGCCGACGAGGCCGGCGTGCCGGTCGTGCTGGCCAAGGGCGTGGACGACGCGGCGCTGCGCATCCGCGGCCATGCCGAGGCGATGGGCGTGCCGGTGTTCGCGCACCCTCCGCTCGCCCGCGCGCTGCACAAGGTGCCGGTCGACCACGCCGTGCCCGAAGAACTGTTCGAAGCGGTGGCCGTCGTGCTGCGCTGGGTCGACGAGATCGGCGCCAGGCGTAGCGAGACCCCCGGCGAAGACAACCCCGTTYATTGACCCTCGACCCAGGCGGATGCCATGAAGAAATTCAAGATCAACATAGGCGGCGATGCCGCGATGGTGGCCACCGTGGTGGCCATCCTCGCGCTGATGGTGCTGCCGCTGCCGACCTTCCTGATCGACGGCCTGCTCGCCATCAACCTCACCATCAGCACGCTGCTGCTGATGGTGACGATGTACATCCCGAGCGCGGTCTCGCTGACCTCGTTCCCGGCGCTGCTGCTGTTCACGACGCTGTTCCGGCTGTCGCTGAACATCTCGTCGACCAAGCTGATCCTGCTGCACGCCGACGCCGGCCACATCATCGAGTCGTTCGGCAACCTGGTGGTCGGCGGCAACCTGGTGGTGGGCATCGTGGTGTTCCTGATCATCACGGTGGTGCAGTTCATCGTGATCGCCAAGGGCTCGGAGCGGGTCGCCGAGGTCGGCGCGCGCTTCACGCTGGACGCGATGCCGGGCAAGCAGATGAGCATCGACGCCGACCTGCGCGCCGGTCACCTGACGGCTGACGAGGCGCGCCAGCGCCGCGGCGCGCTCGCGATGGAAAGCCAGCTGCACGGTGGCATGGACGGCGCGATGAAGTTCGTCAAGGGCGACGCGATCGCCGCGCTGATCATCACGGTGATCAACATCCTGGCCGGCATCGTGATCGGCATCACCTACCACGGTATGCCGGCGGCCGAGGCGGCGAACCGCTTCGCGATCCTGTCGATCGGCGATGCGATGGTGTCGCAGATCCCGTCGCTGCTGATCTGCGTCGCGGCCGGCGTGATGATCACCCGCGTGGCCGACGAGCACGCGACCAAGCCGAAATCGCTGGGCGAGGAGATCACCTTCCAGCTGACGCGCAGCCCGCGTGCGCTGTACCTGGCGGCCGGCTTCCTGTGCGGCTTCGCGCTGGTGCCGGGCTTTCCGTGGTACGTGTTCCTGGCGCTGGCCGCCTTCCTGGTGATGCTGGCGCGCAAGCTGCAAGCCCAGGCCGGTGGCGCCAAGGGCGGGCACGACGGCGAGCCGGATGCGCTGAAGGGCCTGCAGCGCGAAGGCGCGAAGGCCCGCAAGGGCGACATCCAGGCGATCGAGGACAAGGCGAGCGCGTTCACCGCGCCGCTCGCGGTGACGATGTCGCCGGCGCTGGCGGCCTCGCTGCGGTCCGACCTGCTGAACGCCGCGTTCGAGCGCGAGCGCCTGGGGCTGCAGGAGCAGCTCGGCCTGCCGTTCCCCGGCATCCGGCTGTGGACGCGCGCGAGCCATGCCGACAACGAGTACGAGCTGCTGCTGCACGACGTGCCGCACGGCAGCGGCCAGGTGGTGATCGGCCCGAAGCCGGACGGCGAGCCGTCCAACGAGGAGCTGATCGCGAAGCACGCGGTGCAGTCGCTGCACGAGCAGGCGCACCAGTTCCTCGGCATCCAGGAAGTGCAGTGGGTGCTGGAGCGGGTCGGCGCGGAGTACCCGGGGCTGGTGGCCGAGATGCAGAAGGTCGTCACGGTGCAGCGCATCGCCGAGGTGCTGCGCCGGCTGCTGGAAGAGCAGCTGCCGATCCGCAACATGCGGGCGATCTGCGAGAGCCTGATCAACTGGGGCCCGAAGGAGAAGGACGCGCTGATGCTCACCGAGTACGTGCGCGGCGACCTCGGGCGCTGGCTCAGCCACCGCGCGACGCAGGGCAGCGGCTCGCTGTCGGCGGTGCTGCTGGAGCCGGCGGTCGAGAAGATGATCCGCGACGCGATCAAGCCGACACCGGCCGGCAACTACCTGGCGCTGGCGCCGGATGCCGTCGCCGCGATCGCACGGCGCGTGAAGGAGCTGGCGGGGATGACGCCGCGCGCCGGCATCGCGGTGGTGACCTCGATGGACATCCGCCGCTATGTGCGGCGCATCGTCGAATCGGAATCGAAGTGGCTGGCGGTGTACTCGTACCAGGAGCTGGGCGCGCAGGTGCGGGTCGAGCCCCTCGGTCGCGTCGCGCTGTGACCGCGGTTGAACTGGCATGAGCCGCGCCCGCCCTGTTTCTTTCGAAGTGCACCGCAGCACGCTGCCGAAGCAGCCTGCGCCGGCCGACAGCCTGCGCGCGCCGAGCTTCACCGACCTGCTGCGCCAGCGTCGCCCGTCCAGCGGTGCGCGGCCGTTCGGCGAGCGCCTGCGGCCTGAGGCCGAGCCTTCTTCGTCGCATGCGCCTGCCGAGGACGAACTCGCGGTATCGGCCGAGCCCGAGCACGCCGCCCCAGTCACCCGCGAGCCCGAACCCGAGCAGCAGGCCGAGCCCGACTGGGCCGACGAGCTGATCCCCAGCCCCGAACTGCTGCAACCGCTGCTGCACGGCACGACCCGCGTCGCCCGCGTGGCCGCGCCAACGCACCCGCTGGTCGCCGCGATCGCGCAGACCATCTCGCGCTTCTGCAACGACCGCGCGGTCGACGACAGCGAAGGCTGGCAGGTGCGCATGCCGCTGCGCCCCGACGTGCTGGCCGACACCACGCTCACGCTGTCCGTTTCGTCGTGCTGGTTGCAGCTTCGCTTCGAGACCGCCGATTCGAAGGCCCGCGACCTACTCTTTGCCCATCGCGACGCCCTCGCCGCGACGCTCGAAGAGTCCCTGAACCGCCGGCGCGACGTCGCCATCTCCATTGACTGAATCGCCATGACCGCTGCCACCCGCATCGAACCCGTCACGCCGATCGCCGCCCACCTGGGGGCCGTCGGCACCGCCGCCGCCAGCGCCTCGCGCCTGCTCCACGACCGCCGCCTCGGCGCGCTGTGGCAGGCGCTGGACCTGCGGCGCGGTGGCCTGTCGCTCGCCGCGGTGCCGGATGCCGGCAACGCGCCGCGCGGTCTGTCGCACGATCTCTCGCACTACGCACTCGAACTCGATTGCGATGCCGGCCGCTTCAGCCTCGCGATCGCCTGCCGCGCCGATGCCGCGCTGTCGCTGGCCGCGGCGCCGGACCTCGGCGCCCCGCTGCGTGCGCTGGCTGCCGAAGCGCTGTTCGGCGAGACCACCGAGCGCCTGTCGCGCCTCGTGCTGCCCGGCGTGCAGGCGGTGTCGCTCGCGCCGCTGGCCGGCGCCCAGATTCCGCGCACCGGCTGGTGCAGCTTGCGCCGCGACGGCGTCGAGATCGCGCGCATCGCCGCGCAACAACTTCCCGGGCCGGTGCACGACGCGCTGCGCGGCGCCGCGCGCCCGCACGGCCAGCGC
>NZ_JBFULV010000063.1:0-41081 GCF_054049715.1 Rhizobacter sp. P5_C2
GGCGCAGCGGGCCGGGCGTCAGCGTGCAGCGCGCGCCGGCGCGCGTGCCGGCCCGCGAGAACGAGCTGGAACTCTGAGCCGGTGGCGCCACGGCGATGGCACTCGACGCGGCGCTGCGGTTCGCAGGCGCGCAGCAGCCGCGCTTCGTCGACGAGCTGAAGGCCTTCGTCGCGCTGCCGTCGGTCAGCGCGCAGCCGCGCCACGCGGCCGACGTGCGGCGCTGCGCGGACTGGCTCGCGCGGCACCTGCGCGGCATCGGCTTGCCCGATGCGCGCAGCGTGCCGACGGCCGGCCATCCGCTGGTCCTCGCCTCGTGGCGCGGCGCCCCCGGCGCGCCGACGCTGCTGGTCTACGGCCACCATGACGTGCAGCCGGCCGAGCCGCTCGCGGCCTGGCACTCGCCGCCGTTCGTGCCGACGGTGCGCGGCGAAGCGCTGTACGGCCGCGGGTCGAGCGACGACAAGGGCCAGCTCTTCATCCTGGTGAAGGCGATCGAGTCCTGGCTCGCCACCGCGCGCCGCCTGCCGGTGAACCTGGTGTGCCTGTTCGAAGGCGAGGAGGAGATCGGCAGCCCGCACCTGATGCCCTTCGTGCGGGCGCACCGCGACGCGCTCGCCTGCGACGCGGTGCTGATGGCCGACTCCGCGCTCGCGCGGCCCGGGCAACCTGCGCTGATGCACGGCATGCGCGGTGCGCTGTACCTGGAGCTGCAGGTCGACGGCCCGCCGCACGACCTGCACGCGGGCAACTTCGGCGGCATCGTGCACAACCCGGTGCAGGCGCTGTGCGAGCTGATCGCCGGCCTGCACGATGCGCAGGGCCGCATCGCGATCCCCGGCTTCCATGGCCGCGTGCGCCGCTGGCGCGCCGCCGAGCGTGCGCTGCTCGCGCGCGACGGACCGACGGATGCCGGGCTGATGCACGACGCCGGCATCGACACGCCCTGGGGCGAGCGCGACTGGTCGCTGTACGAGCGCCTGGCGCTGCGCCCGGCGCTCACGGTCAACGGCATCCACGGCGGCTACACCGGGCCGGGGTCGAAGGGGGTGATCCCGGCCCGGGCCTCGGCCAAGCTGAGCCTGCGCCTGGTGCCCGACCAGGACCCGCGCGAGATCGCGCAGCTGCTGCGGCGCCATGTCGCCGCGGTGGCGCCGCCGACGGTGCGGGTGCGGCTGCGCACGCTGTCGGGTGCGAAGCCGTTCCTGATGGACCCGCGCCATCCGGCGCTGCGCGCCGCGGTGGCCGCCTGCCGGCAGGCCTTCGGCGTCGCACCGGCGATGCTGCGCGGCGGCGGCACCATTCCCGCGCTGCACGGCTTCCAGGCGGAGCTCGGTGCGCCGACCATCGCGCTCGGCTTCGCCCCCAACGACGGGGCGCGGCACGGGCCCGACGAGAAGCTGCACCTGCCGACCTTCGAGCGCGCCGTTGCCGCGGTGATCGCGCTGTTCGGCGAACTGGGCGGCGAACTGGGCCGCGCACCGGCAGGCGCGCCGCGGTGGCGCGCCGCCGAACCGCTGCAGGCGGCCTGAGCGAGGCGACGATGCGCATCGACGGCCATTGCCATGCCGGCCACGGCGACCAGCTGACCGCGCCGTGGACCACCGATGCGCCGCTCGGCGCCTACCTGCGCCGCGCGCGCGCGGCAGGCATCGACCGCACGGTGGTGTTCCCGGCCTTCAACTCCGACTACGCGGCGGCCAACGAGGCGCTCGCGCGCATCGTCGCGCGGCACCGCGGCCGCCTGATCGGCTTCGCGTTCGTCCATTGCGCGCGCGATGCCGGGCGCATCGGCGCGATGGTCGATCGCGCCGTGCTTGGACTGGGCCTGCGCGGCATCAAGGTGCACGGCCACGAGGCGATGCCGAACCGCGAGGTCTGCGAGGCGGCGCGCCGCCATGCCGTCCCGCTGCTGGTGGACGTGGCCGGACGGACCGCGGTGGTGGAGATGTTCGCGCCGGCGTACCCCGATGTCGACTTCATCGTGCCGCACCTCGGCAGCTTCGCCGACGACTGGCGCGCGCACCAGGCGGTGATCGACCAGCTGGTGCGCCATCCCAACGTCTACGCCGACACCTCCGGCGTGCGGCGCTTCGACTACCTGGTCGAAGCGGTGCGCCGTGCCGGTGCGCGCAAGCTGCTGTTCGGCTCCGACGGGCCGTGGCTGCACCCGGGGCTGGAGCTGCACAAGATCCGCTTGCTCGGCCTGTCGGCACGCGACGAGGCGGCCGTGCTCGGCGGCAACCTGCAGCGCCTGCTGGCGCGGCGGCGTCCCGGCTGAGGCCGCGCTCAGGCGCGGCGGCGTTCGCCGATCGGCGCCGCCGCGGCACCGCCGTGGGAGGCGTCGGCCGACACGCTGCGCGCGTGGACGACGATGCCGACCTCGTGCAGCCGCCCGACCATCGCGGCGCGCGACTTGACGCCCAGCTTGGCGAAGATGCGGCGCAGGTGCGTGCCGACGGTCCACGAACTGATGTTCAGCACCTGCGCGATCGCCTTGCTGGGGTGGCCGGCGGCCACCATGCGCGCGATCTCCTGCTCGCGCGGGCTCAGGCTCGCCCGCATCGGATCGAGCTGTGGCAGGCGCATCAGCAGGTAGCGGCAGCCGTCGACATCGATGTCGAGCAGCACCTCGTCGCCGTCGTTGTCGATGGACGAGGTGGGGGCGTCGCCGGTGATGCAGGCGGTCGCGAGCAGCAGCGAGCGGATCAACTGGCCGACATGGCCCTCGTCGGTGCCGGCGGCAGTGCCTGCAAAAGATTTCTCGGGCGCACAGGGAGCGCGGACGTTCATGGATCCTCCCGGGACAGGTCGACAGGCCGCGCGCGGCAGCGCGAGGCGCGGACTTCGAGGACTGCGGGACGGCATCGGTCGGTGCGATGCCGTCGGCGTCGAGCCGTTGTCAAAACTAGGCGAGGGTGCGGGCGGCGAACAGTCCCGCGTTCAAGCGACACCGGCCGGTGGGGCCCCGCGCCCAGGCTGCACGAACGGGCGACGCATGCATGATGGTGCGGCTTCGCCGATGAAGCGCATCCTCAAGCTTGAGGGCAAGGCCGCCGTTCTTGTGACGTGCGGATGACAACTGTTGCAAGGCGTGACGGCGGCCTCCCGGCTCAGCCGCGGCGCGTGCGCGGGGCCGGGTGAGTCGTCTTCTGCAGCTTGCGGGCCAGCGCCTGCAGCTGCGCGTCGATCAGGGCCTGGCCCTCGTCTTCGAGGAACTGCCTGAAGGCCGCGCTGACCCGCGGCAGGCGGCGTGTCGCGAGGTGCATCACGTACCAGTCGCGCTGCAGCGGGTTGCCGGCCATCGGCAGCAGGTCCAGCAGGCCGGCCTCGAACTCCAGCGCGCAGGTGTGCAGCGACAGGAAGGCCACGCCGAGGCCGGCCGCGCACATGTGCTTGATGGCCTCGTTGCTCGACAGCTCGGAGCCGATGCGCAGCGGCACGCCGGCCTCCTTGTAGAGCCGCTCCAGCGTCGTGCGCGTGCCGGAGCCGCGCTCGCGCGCCAGCAGGTTGGCATCGACCAGGTCGGCCAGGGTCGGCCGGCGCCTGGCCATCAGCGGATGCTTCGGCGACGCGATAAAGGCCATCGGGTGCCGGGCGAACGCCACGGCGCTCGTCTTCAGCTCGGCGGGTGGCCGGCCCATGATCGCGAGGTCGACCTCCTGCGCCGCCAGCATGCGCACGATCTCGTCGCGGTTGCCGACCTGCAGCTTCATCTTCACGTCCGGGTGCTGCCCGGCGAAGGCCACCAGCAGGGGAGGCAGCAGGTACTCCGCGGTGGTGACCGCGCCGACGCGCAGCGTGCCCGAGAACAGGCCCTGCTGCGCCGCCATCTCGTCGCCGGCCTCGCGCCACAGCTCGAGGATGCGCGCCGCGTAGCCCGCCATCAGCTCGCCCGCCGCCGTCAGGCGCACGCCGCGGCCGGCCTTCTCGAGCAGCGGCGCGCCGGCGGTCTCTTCCAGCAGCTTCAGCTGGATCGACACCGCCGGCTGCGTCAGGTGCAGTTCGCTCGCGGCACGCGACACGCTGCCCAGGCGTGACACGGCATGGAAGGCGGCGAGCTGTCGGAAGGTGGCGTTCTTCAACATCAGTCAAAGCTTATGAGTCGACGAAAAGAATTCACTTTTTTGAATGCGTTGCGGTTCCTACAGTCGGTGCATCAGCAAGGAGAGTGCCCATGGGCCACATGAAAGATGCCACGCAGATCACCGACGCGAAGAAGCGCTATTCGGCCGGTGTGCTGAAGTACGCCCAGATGGGCTACTGGAACGCCGACTACGTGCCGAAGGCGACCGACATCCTCGCGCTGTTCCGCATCACGCCGCAAGACGGGGTCGACCCGATCGAGGCCGCCGCCGCGGTGGCCGGCGAGTCGAGCACCGCCACCTGGACGGTGGTCTGGACCGATCGGCTCACCGCCTGTGACATGTACCGCGCCAAGGCCTACAAGGTCGAGCCGGTGCCGAACAACCCCGGGCAGTACTTCTGCCACGTGGCCTACGATCTGAGCCTGTTCGAGGAGGGCTCGATCACCAACGTCGCCGCGTCGATCATCGGCAACGTGTTCAGCTTCAAGCCGCTGAAGGCCGCGCGGCTCGAGGACATGCAGTTCCCGGTCGCCTACGTGAAGACCTTCAGCGGCCCGCCGACCGGCATCGTGGTCGAGCGCGAGCGGCTCGACAAGTTCGGCCGGCCGCTGCTCGGCGCCACCACCAAGCCCAAGCTCGGGCTGTCGGGCCGCAACTACGGCCGCGTGGTCTACGAAGGCCTGCGCGGCGGCCTCGACTTCATGAAGGACGACGAGAACATCAACTCGCAGCCCTTCATGCACTGGCGCGATCGTTTCCTGTTCGTGATGGACGCCGTCAACAAGGCGAGCGCCGCCACCGGCGAGGTCAAGGGCAGCTACCTGAACGTGACCGCCGGCACGATGGAGGAGATGTACCGCCGCGCCGAGTTCGCGAAGTCGCTCGGCTCGGTGATCGTGATGATCGACCTGGTGGTCGGCTACACCGCGATCCAGTCGATGAGCCACTGGTGCCGGCAGAACGACATGATCCTGCACCTGCACCGCGCGGGCCACGGCACCTACACCCGCCAGAAGAACCACGGCGTCAGCTTCCGCGTGATCGCGAAGTGGATGCGGCTGGCCGGCGTCGACCACATCCATGCCGGCACCGCGGTCGGCAAGCTCGAAGGCGATCCGATGACGGTGCAGGGCTACTACAACGTCTGCCGCGACACGCACACCGTGGTCGACCTGCCGCGCGGCATCTTCTTCGCGCAGGACTGGGGCGCGCTGAAGAAGGTGATGCCGGTCGCCTCCGGCGGCATCCACGCCGGCCAGATGCACCAGCTGCTCGACCTGTTCGGCGACGACGTGGTGCTGCAGTTCGGCGGCGGCACCATCGGCCACCCGCAGGGCATCCAGGCCGGCGCCACCGCCAATCGCGTCGCGCTCGAGGCGATGGTGCTGGCGCGCAACGAAGGCCGCGACATCGCGAACGAAGGCCCCGACATCCTGGCCGAGGCGGCCCGCTGGTGCAGCCCGCTGCGCGCCGCGCTCGACACCTGGGGCGAGGTCAGCTTCAACTACACGCCGACCGACAGCTCCGACTACGTCCCGACCCTCGCGGTCGCTTGAATCCCCGGGAGACCCGCATGCGAATCACCCAAGGCACCTTCTCGTTCCTGCCCGACCTCAGCGACGCGCAGATCACCGCCCAGCTCGAGCACGCGCTGCGCCAGGGCTGGGCCATCGGCATCGAGTACACCGACGACCCCCACCCGCGCAACACCTTCTGGGAGATGTTCGGCAACCCGATGTTCGACGTGTCGGACGCGGCCGGCGTGATGCTGGAGCTGCGGCAGTGCCGACGAACCTTCCCGGACCACTACATCCGCCTGGCCGCGTTCGACTCGACGCACGGTACCGAATCGGTGGTGCTGTCCTTCATCGTCAACCGGCCGAAGCACGAGCCGGGCTTCCGGCTGATCCGCACCGAAGAGGCGGGACGAAGCTTGCGATACAGCATCGAAAGCTACGCCGTGCAGCGCTCGCCGGAAGGCGAACGGTACGGATTGCGCCAGGAGTGAGCACCGCATGAACGAGGACCGCGACAGTCTGTGCCAGCCGCCCGGCGAGATGCCGGAGGCGTCCGCGGCGCGCGCGATGCTCGACCAGCTCGACGCCGAGCTGATCGGCCTCGCGCCGGTCAAGGGCCGCATCCGCGACATCGCCGCGCTGCTGCTGATCGACAAGCTGCGCGCCGAGCAGGGGCTGCAGTCGCAGCCGCCGTCGCTGCACATGTGCTTCACCGGCAACCCCGGCACCGGCAAGACCACCGTCGCGCTGCGCATGGCCGAGGTGCTGAAGCAACTGGGCTATGTGCGCAAGGGCCACCTGGTGGCGGTGACGCGCGACGACCTGGTCGGCCAGTTCATCGGCCACACCGCGCCGAAGACGCGCGAGGTGCTGAAGAAGGCGATGGGCGGCGTGCTGTTCATCGACGAGGCCTACTACCTCTACAAGCCGGAGAACGAGCGCGACTACGGGCAGGAGGCGATCGAGATCCTGCTGCAGGTGATGGAGAACCAGCGCGACGACCTGGTGGTGATCCTCGCCGGCTACCGCGACCGCATGGACAGCTTCTTCGGGAGCAACCCCGGCATGGCCTCGCGCATCGCGCACCACATCGATTTCCCCGACTACAGCGAGGCCGAGCTGATGCTGATCGCGCGGCTGATGCTGACGCGGCTGAACTACCGCTTCGACGCCGCTGCCGAGCCGGCCTTCGCGCGCTACCTGAGCCTGCGCCGGCAGCAGCCGCATTTCGCGAATGCGCGCTCGATCCGCAATGCGCTCGACCGCATCCGGCTGCGCCATGCGACGCGGCTGTTCACGGCCGACCTGCGATTGACGCGCGAGCAGCTGTGCACGCTGCAGGCCGAAGACGTGCTCGCGAGCCGCGTGTTTTCCGGCACTGGACAAGGAGCATCACCATGAGCGTGGAAGCCCTGATCTTCGACGTCGACGGCACGCTGGCCGACACCGAGGAAGCGCACCGCATCGCGTTCAACAGCGCGTTCGAACGGCACCGCCTGGGCTGGACCTGGACGCGCACCGACTACCGGCAGCTGCTCGAGGTGCCCGGCGGCAAGGAGCGCATCGCGTCGTACATCGCGTTGCTGCCGCTGGGCGCGGCCGAGCGCCAGCGCCTGCTGGCCCTGGTGCCGCAGCTGCATGCCGACAAGACGCGCTTCTACGGCGAGGTGGTGAACGACGGCGGCGTCCCGCTGCGCGACGGCGTCGAGCGCCTGCTGAACGAGGCGCTGGAGCAGGGCTGCCACCTGGCCATCGCCAGCACCACCACCGCCGCCAACATCCACGCGCTGCTCGGCGCGACGCTCGGCCCGCGCGGGCTCGACATGTTCGCGGTGATCGCCTGCGGCGACCAGGTGCGCGCGAAGAAGCCCGCGCCCGACATCTACCGGCTCGCGCTCGACACGCTGGGCCTGCCGCCCGAGCAGGCGCTGGCGGTCGAGGATTCGGCGCACGGGCTGCGTGCCGCCACGGCGGCCGGCCTGTGGACGCTGGTCACGCCGACCTTCTGGACGCAGGACGGCGATTTCCGCGCGGCCAGCCTGCTGCTGCCGGACCTGGGCGAGCTCGGCTTCGACGAGCTGGTCCGCATCGCCCGCCCGGCCAGGCCGGTGTCGCCCGTGCAGGCGCTCTACCGCGAGACCACCCGATGAACCCCGCCATCCGCATCGCCCCCAGCCTGTTGTCGGCCGATTTCGCGCGCCTCGGCGACGAGGTGAGGGCGGTCATCGACGCCGGCGCCGACCTGATCCACGTCGACGTGATGGACAACCACTACGTGCCCAACCTGACGATCGGGCCGATGGTGTGCCAGGCGATCGCGCCGCACTGCCGGCGTGGCGGCCAGCCGGTGCCGATCGACGTGCACCTGATGGTCAAGCCGGTCGATGCGCTGATCCCGATGTTCGCGCAGGCCGGCGCGTCGATCATCTCCTTCCACCCGCAGGCGAGCGAGCACGTCGACCGCACGATCCAGCTGATCCGCTCGTTCGGCGTGAAGGCCGGGCTGGCGCTGAACCCGGCGACGCCGCTGAACGTGCTGGACCACGTGCTCGACCAGCTCGACCTGGTGCTGCTGATGAGCGTCAACCCGGGCTTCGGCGGGCAGGCCTTCATCGAGGGCGTGCTGCCGAAGATCGAAGCCGCGCGCCGCCGCATCCAGGCGAGCGGGCGCGACATCTGGCTCGAGGTCGACGGCGGCATCAACGCGAAGAACATCGCGCGCGTGGTGGCCGCCGGAGCCGACACGCTGGTCGCCGGCTCGGCGGTGTTCAGCGGCGGCGACTACCCGAAGGCCATCGCCGCGTTGTGCGTCAACGCGCAGCGGCGCGATCTTGCCGAGAGCCCGTGATGACGGTCGCCGCACTCTGCTTCGATCTCGACGGCACGCTGGTCGACAGCGCCGCCGGCGTCGCGCTCGCACTCAACACCGCGCTGGCCGAGGACGGGTTGCCGCCCTTCGAGCTGGCGACGGTGCGCGGCTGGATCGGCGACGGGCCCGACGCCTTGATCGTGCGGGCGCTCGACGCCAGCGGGCTGCACGAGCTGCCGGCGCTCGCGGCCCGCATGCGCCTGCGCTTCGACGCCGCCACGCTGGCCGCGCCGTCGGCGCAGGGCCAGGCCTACCCTGGCATCGCCGCGCTGCTGGCACGGCTGGCCGGGCGCTATCCGATGGCGGTGGTGACGAACAAGCCGACGCCGCTGGCGCGCGCGGTGCTGGACGCCGCCGGGCTGCTGGAGCATTTCGCGCAGGTGCATGGCGCCGACACGGCGGCGCAGCGCAAGCCCTCGCCGCTGCTGATCCAGCAGGCGGCGCGTCGCTTCGGCATCGCGGCCGCCAGCGTGCTGATGGTCGGCGACGGCCCGGCCGACCTGGCGTCGGCCAGTGCCGCGGGCAGCCCCGCCGCCTGGGTCGCCTGGGGCTACGGCCCCGCCCCGGTCGCGCTCGCCGGCGTGTGGCGCCTGGACGCGCCCGCCGACCTGCTCGCCCGCCTGCCCGTGCGCACACCGATCCACCAGTAAACCAGGAGACACGCCATGCTCACCGGAGGACGATCGACCCTGACCCAGTTCCTGATCGAGGAACGCCGCCACCACCCCGAGGCCACCGGCGACCTGAACGCGTTGATCACCGATGTGTCGCTCGCCTGCAAGACCATCGCGCGCAAGGTCGCGTATGGCGCGCTGGACGGTGCGCTCGGCAGCGCCGGCACCGGCAACGTGCAGGGCGAGGAGCAGAAGACGCTCGACGTGCTCGGCAACGCGCTGTTCCTGCGCGCCACCGAATGGGGCGGTCACACGGCCGGCATGGTGTCCGAGGAACTGGAGGCGCCGTACACGCTGCCGCCGGAGCACCCGCGCGGCAAGTACCTGTTGCTGTTCGATCCGCTCGACGGTTCGTCGAACATCGACGTCAACGTCTCGGTCGGCAGCATCTTCTCGGTGCTGCGCGCCGTCTCGCCGGGGCAGGATCCGCAGCCGCAGGATTTCCTGCAGCCGGGCACGCAGCAGGTCTGCGCCGGCTATGCGATCTACGGGCCGTCGACCATGCTGGTGCTGACGCTGGGCCGCGGCACGCATGCGTTCACGCTCGACCCGCTGCTCGGCGAATGGGTGCTGAGCCACCCCGAGCTGCGCATCCCCGAGAAGACCTGCGAGTTCGCGATCAACGCGTCGAACAGCCGCTTCTGGGAGCCTGCGGTCAAGCGCTACGTCGACGAATGCCTGGCCGGCCAGACCGGCACGCGCGGTGCCGACTTCAACATGCGCTGGATCGCGTCGCTGGTGGCCGAGACGCACCGCATCCTGATGCGCGGCGGCGTGTTCCTGTACCCGCGCGACAGCAAGGATCCGGCGCGCGCCGGCCGGCTGCGGCTGCTGTACGAGGCGAACCCGATCTCGTTCCTGATCGAGCAGGCCGGCGGCGGCGCGAGCACCGGGCGTTCGCGGCTGATGGAGGTACAGCCGGAAGCGCTGCACCAGCGCATCGGCTTCGTCTTCGGTTCGCGCCACGAGGTGGCGCGCATCGAAACCTACCACCGCGACGAACCGGCCGCCAACTACGACTCGCCGTTGTTCGGCAAGCGCGGCCTGTTCGCGGTCACGGCCTGAAGGAGTCCCCATGTCCGCCAGGCACCCCATCATCGCGATCACCGGCTCGTCCGGCGCCGGCACCACCTCGGTCACGAAGACCTTCGAGAACATCTTTCGCCGCGAGGGCGTGGCGGCCGCCATCGTCGAGGGCGACAGCTTCCACCGCTACGACCGCGAGGCGATGAAGGCGGCGATGGCCGAGGCCGAGCAGCAGCACCAACCGCACTTCAGCCATTTCGGCGACGACGCGAACCTGTTCGCCGAGCTGCAGGAGCTGTTCCGCAGCTACGCCGAGACCGGCAGCGGGCAGAGCCGCAAGTACCTGCACAACGAGGACGAGGCCGCACCGTACCAGCAGGCACCCGGCACCTTCACCGCGTGGGAGCCGCTGCCGCCGAGCAGCCTGCTGTTCTACGAGGGCCTGCATGGCGGCGTGACGACCGACAAGGTCGACGTGGCGCGCTTCGCCGACCTGCTGATCGGCGTGGTGCCGGTGATCAACCTGGAGTGGATCCAGAAGATCCACCGCGACCGCAGCACGCGCGGCTACTCGACCGAGGCGGTGACCGGCGTGATCCTGCGCCGCATGCACGAGTACGTGGAATACATCTGCCCGCAGTTCACGCGCACCCACATCAACTTCCAGCGCGTGCCGGTGGTGGACACGTCGGACCCGTTCATCGCGCGCACCATCCCGACGGCGGACGAAAGCCTGGTCGTGATCCGCTTCGCGAATCCGCGCGGCATCGATTTTCCGTACCTGTTGTCGATGCTGCACGACTCGTTCATGTCGCGCGCCAACACGCTGGTGGTGCCGGGCGGGAAGATGGAACTGGCGATGCAGCTGATCTTCACGCCGATGATCATGCGGCTGGTGGCGCAGCAGAAGAACCTGCTGGCAGCGTGAACAACTCCCCGTTCGCCCTGAGCCTGTCGAAGGGCCTGCTCGCATCGGACCAGGGCTTCGACAAGCTCAGCCCGAACGGGGAATCTCCGTTTACGATCCCCCCGCCATGCTCTACACCGAAACCGCACCGTACGGCGTGCACGCGCTGCGCGTGTCGGGCGGCCACGTGCTGCATGTCGAGGAAAGCGGCCACCCGCAAGGCATCGCGGTGGTGGTGCTGCATGGCGGCCCGGGCTCCGGCAGCTCGCCGCTGCTGCGCCGCTTCTTCGATCCGGGCCGCTTCCGCATCGTCAGCCCCGACCAGCGCGGTGCCGGCCGGAGCCGGCCGCGCGGCAGCATCGTCGACAACACCACCGCCCACCTGATCGCCGACCTGGAAACGGTGCGCGAAACGCTGGGCATCGACCGCTGGCTGGTGGTCGGCGGTTCATGGGGCGCCACGCTCGCGCTTGCGTATGCCATGGAGCATCCGAGTGCGGTGACGGGGCTGCTGCTGCGCGCCACCTTCCTCGCGCGCGAGGAGGACATCATCGGGTTCTTTCATGTGATTCCAGTCGGGCATGTCGAGGCCTGGGTGGAATTCGCCGCCATCGCGCCGCCCGAGCAGCGGTACCGCTTGCTGCCCTTCCTGGCGCGCGGCCTGGGTGTCGTTGCCAACACCGATGCCGACACCGCGCGCCGCATCGCGCTGGCCTGGTGGCGCTGGGAAAGCACGCTGGCGACCGGCGCCGTGGTGCAGCCCGAGCCATCGGGCGCGGTGCTCGATGCGCAGGTCGACCGCTACCGCGTGCAAAGCCACTACCTGCTGCACCGCTGCTGGCTCGATGACCCGCCGCTGCTCGATCGCTGCCATCGCCTGCCGGCCGTGCCGACGCTGCTGCTGCACGGCAGCGAAGACCATGTCTGCCGGCCCGAGGGCGCGGTCGCGCTGCACCAGCGCCTGCCGCACAGCCGCCTGCGCCTCGTCGAGGGCGCCGGCCACGACCCCTCCCATCCGGCGATGGTGCGCGCGATGGTCGAGGCGCTGGACAGCTGGCCGTCATGAGCTTGCGCCTCAAGATCCACCTGATCGTCGGCCTGCTGACGCTGCTGTTCCTGGTCGTGATGCTCGGCCTGCAGCTGCGCAGCATGCGCGAATCGGTCAACGAGGAGGTGGTGGCCGCCAACCGCGTCGCGTCGCAATTCCTGAACCGCACGGTGTGGCGCTATGCGGCCCAGGGCACGCCGGCGGTGCTCGGCTTCCTGCAGGGCATGGGGCGGGTGCGTTCCAACGACATCACGCTGCTCGACAAGCAGGGCGCCGTGCTCTACACCTCGCCCAGCTCGCCCTACAAGCCCGGCCGCGATGCGCCCGACTGGTTCGATGCGCTGGTCGCGCCGCCGCCGGCCCTGCAATCGCTCGAGCTGCCCGACGGCAAGCTGACGGTGCAGGCGAACGCCTCGCGCGCCGTGCTCGACGCGTGGGACGAAGCCATCGTGCTGGTGTTCGGCGCCGTCGTCACGCTGGTGGTGCTCAACTTGCTGGTGTACGCGCTCGTCGGCCACACGGTGCGGCCGTTCGGCCGCATCGTCGACGCGCTGAACCAGCTCGAAGCCGGCCGCTTCGATGTCGTGCTGCCGCCGCTGCCCGGCGCCGAGGCCGGCACCATCGGCAAGGCCTTCAATCGCATGGTCGGCATGCTGCAGGGGCACATCGAGACCGAGCGCCGCGCGGTGCGCGCCGAGCTGCAGCTGTCCGAAAGCCGCGAGCTCACGCGCTGGGTCGACCACCAGATCGAACAGGAGCGCCACCTGATCGCGCGCGAGCTGCACGACGAGCTGGGCCAGTCGGTGACGGCGATGCGCAGCATGGCGCTGTCGATCGCGCAGCGCATGCGCACGCTCGACCCGCAGGCCGAGCAGGCGGCGCGCCTGATCGCCGAAGAAGCCTCGCGCTTGTACGACGCGATGCACGGCATCATCCCGCGCCTCACGCCGCTGGTGCTCGACACCTTCGGCCTCGCCGAAGCGCTGGCCGACCTTGCCGAGCGCACCCGCCGCAGCCACCCCGGCGCGCAGATCGCGCTGCAGGCCGACATGGCCGGCGTGCTGCTCGGCAGCGAAGCGGCGCTCGCGCTGTACCGCGCTGCGCAGGAGGGGCTCACCAATGCGCTGCGCCACGGCCGGGCGCAGCGGGTCGATGTGCGGCTGCAGGCGACGGCCGACGGCATCGTGCTCGAACTGGTCGACGATGGCGTCGGCCTGGCCGCCGACTGGGCCGACAAGAAGGGCCACCATGGCCTGCGCTGGCTGGCCGAGCGTGTGCAAGGCCTGGGCGGCAGCTTCGAGCTGCTGCCCCATTCACCCCAGGGCGTGCGGCTGGCCGTGCGCCTGCCGATGCCCGTTCCCCGAACCGAGGTGCTCCCCGAATGATCCGCGTGATGCTCGTCGACGACCACGCGCTGGTGCGCATGGGGTTCCGCATGCTGCTGGCCGATGCCGGCATCGAGGTGGTGGCCGAGGCCGACACCGGCGAACAGGCCTGCGCCGACTATCCGAAGCTCAAGCCCGACGTGGTGGTGATGGACCTGTCGATGCCCGGCATGGGCGGGCTCGAGGCGGTGCGGCGCCTGCTGGCGCAGGACCCGAAGGCCCGCGTGCTGGTGCTGTCGGCGCATGAGGACACCGCCCACCCTCGGCGGGTGATGCAGGCTGGCGCCCTCGGCTACCTGACCAAGCGCGGCGCGCCGGAGGCGCTGATCGCCGCCGTCACTGCCGTGGCCGGGCATCGCCCCTACGTGGACGCGCAAACCGCCCAGGTGCTGGCGCTGGCCCAGATGAAGGGCGACACCAACCCGGCCGAAACGCTGAGCGAGCGCGAGTTCTCGGTCTTCATCCAGCTGGCGCGCGGCTTGGGCGTGGCGCAGATCGCCGCCAACCTGAACCTGTCGCCCAGCACGGTCGGCACGCACCTGTACCACGTGAAGCAGAAGCTGGGCGCGAGCAACCAGTCCGAGCTGACGCTGGTGGCGCTGCACTGGGGATTGATCCAGGCTTGATCCCCACCCGCGCCAGCCGATGGCACCGCGTTTGCCCGTGCATTCCGGCACGGCGCCCCCCGGTTCGCGGGCAACATCCGGGTAAACCCTTGAATCAGGCCCGGTTCTTGCGCCGTAATCCTGACAAGGGTCTGTGCAGGAGCGTCACGGCATGCGGTGGTGGATGTTGATCGGAGCGGCACTGGCGGCGAGCAGCGCGCGTGGCGAAGACATCACGCAGGTGCTGGAGCGCTCGCAGAACGTGCGCCTGGAGCGGCTCTCGCCGGCGCCGGTCGAGAGCGAACGCGCGCAAAAGGTGCGCGACAGCTTCGACAGGCTGGTGCACACGCTGGGGCTGGAGGGCGCCGCCGAGCTGCGCGTGGTGCGTGGCGACACCGTGGCCGAGACGCTGCGGGGCCGCGTGGTGATCGCCAACGAGGGCATGGGCGACTGGCCGGAAGAGGGCAGGCTGTTCGTGCTGGCGCACGAGTTGGGTCATGTCGCGCTGGCGCACTGGTCGCAAATGGGCGTGATGTACCAGAAATGGGTGCCCGGCAGCGTCACCGCCGACCAGACCGATCCGGTCGCCGGGCGCTTGGGGCGCGAGGCCTCGGCGCTGGCCTACCAGCAGGAGTACGAGGCCGACGCGTTTGCGCTGCGCACGCTGGAGGGCCTGGGCGTGCAGCGCGACGCGGTGTTCTCGGCCTTGATGCGCATGGGCGCGAGCAAGGACACCGCCACGCACCCCGGCACGCACAGGCGCCTGGCGGCGCTGCGCGCCCAGTAGGTTCCTAGGCGGTCACCCTGAACGAGCTCATCGCCTCGGTGAGCCGCTCCGACTGGCCCTTCAGCGACTGCGCCGACGCCGCCAGCTCCTCCACCAGCGCCGCGTTCTGCTGCGTCATCGTGTCGAGCTTCGACACCGCCTGCTGCATGCGGCCGATGTCGCTGCCCTGCGATTCGCCCGCCTGCGCGATGCCGGCGATCAGGCTCGCCACCTGGCCCACGCTGTCGACGATCTCGCGCATCGTGCGGCCCGCATCGGCGACCAGCTTCGAGCCGGCGGTGACCTTCGCGCTCGAGTCGCCGATCAGCGCCTTGATCTCGCGCGCCGCGGTCGAGCTGCGCTGCGCCAGGCTGCGCACCTCTTCGGCCACCACCGCGAAGCCCCGGCCCTGCTCGCCGGCGCGCGCCGCCTCGACGGCCGCATTCAGCGCGAGGATGTTGGTCTGGTAGGCGATGCTGTCGATCACGCCGATGATCTCGGCGATCTTGCCGGCGCTGGTGTTGATCTCGTCCATGCGCACGATCACGTCCTGCATGGTCTGCGCGCCGCGCGCCGCGATCTCGCTGGAGCCGGTGACCACGCTGCGCGCGTCGCGCGTGCTGTTCGAATTGCTGCTCACGGTGGACGCCAGCTGCGCCATCGAGCTGACGGTCTGCTGCAGCGCGCTTGCCTGCTGCTCGGTGCGGTTCGACAGGTCGGTGTTGCCGCTGGCGATCTCGTCCGACGCGGTGTTGACGCTCTCCACCGTCTGCCGCACATCCATCACCATCGTGCGCAGCTTCTTGCGCATGCCGTTCAGCTCGGCGCGCAGCCACGAGATCTCGTCCTTGCCCGACGACGTGATCTTGGTCTCGAGGTCGCCACCGGCGATGCGGATCACGCACTGCACGGTCGACTCGACCGACTCCTTGATGCTGGCGCGGATCAGCCAGCCGGCCAGCAGCGCGACGACGCAGCCGGCCGCGGCGCACGCCATGAACCACCACGCGGCCGCCTCGGCATCGAGCTTGGCGCCGGCGGCGAGCTGCCGCACCGTCCACGCGGCGGCGCCGCCCAGCAGCAGCACGATCACGCCCATCGCGACGAAGCCGATCATCACCCGCCTGACCAGGCTGACCTGTCGAATCCATTCCATGGTTTGTCTCCTTGTTGTTGTGAGAGAAGCCCCCCGTCACGGGCCCTGGTCGAGCACCGGCCAGCCGGCCCGCAGCGCGTGCTCGCGCAGCGCCGGCTCCGGCCTGACTGCCACCGGATGCGTCACCGCCTGCAGCAGCGGCAGGTCGCTCGCGGCGTCGGAATAGAACCAGGACTGTTCGAACGCGCGCAGGCCACCCGGGCTCGGCAGCCAGGCGAGTATGCGGCTCAGCTTGTGTTCGCGGTGGCAGGGCTCGCCGTCGATCTCGCCGGTCAGGAAGCCGTCGCGCCACTCGGCTTCCGTCGCCAGCACCTGCGGGATGCCGAACAGCCGCGCGAAGGGTTCGGCGATGAAGCGCGTGGTGGCGGTGACGACGGCGCAGCGGTCGCCGGCGTCGTGGTGGCGCGCCACCAGCGCCCGCATGTCGCGCGGGATTTTGGTTGTCATCTCGGCCGCCATCGCGACCTCGAACGCCGCGCTCCAGGCCTCGATCTGCGCGCGTGGATGGACCGACAGCGGTGCCACCGTGATGCGGTGCATCGCGCGGATGTCCAGCGCACCCGCCACGTACTGGTGGCAGCAGGCCAGGTAGTCCTCGGGCGCCTCGGGCGGCAGCACGCCGCGTTGCGCGAGGAAGCGTGTCCAGGCCATGCCGCTGTCGAACGGAATCAAGGTGTGGTCCAGGTCGAACAGCGCCAGGTTCATGCGGTCCTCACGCCGCCACCCGCTCGGGCGCCAGCCCGGTGAGGAAGCGCGCCTTCAGCAGGCACTCCTCGAACTCGTCGTCGGCGCGGCTGTCGAGCACGATGCCGGCCCCGATGCCCAGCCGCGCCGGCCGCAGCCCGCCCGCTTCGGCGCCGAGCGTCAGCGTGCGGATCGCCACGCTGAGGCAGAAATCGCCGATGCGCGCGTCGCCCTCGGGTGCGTCGACCCAGCCGATCGCGCCGCAGTACAGGCCGCGCGGCGTGGTCTCCAGGCCGGCGATCAACTCCATCGTGTGGTGCTTCGGCGCGCCGGTGATCGAGCCGCACGGGAACACCGCGCGCAGCAGCTCGGCGAAGCCGACCTCCGGCCGCACGCGCGCGGTCACCGTCGACGTCATCTGGAACAGCGTCGCATACGGCTCGATCGCGAACAGCGCCGGGACCTTCACCGAGCCGGTCTGCGCGACGCGGCCGAGGTCGTTGCGCAGCAGGTCGACGATCATCAGGTTCTCGGCGCGGTTCTTGATGTCGAGCTGCAGCAGCCGCGCGGTCTCGCTGTCGCTTTCCGGCGCGGCGATGCGCGGGGCGGTGCCCTTCATCGGCCGCGCGGTCAACAGGCCGGCGTCGTGGCGCAGGAAGAGTTCGGGCGAGCGCGACAGCACGTGCGTCGTGCCGCGCCCGTCGTCCGGCGGCACGATCAGCGCGCCGAACGCCACCGGCTGCCGTGCGCGCAGCCGGCGGTACAGGGCCACCGGCGAACCGTGGGCGTCGCCGTGCAGGCGGTAGGTGTAGTTGACCTGGTAAGTCTCGCCGTTGCGGATTGCCTCGTGGATGCGGTCGATCGCCCGCGTGAAGCCCGGCCGGTCGACGCTCGGCCGCAGGTTCGCCACGCCGCTGTCACCTTCGCCGCCGTGCGCAGCCAGCCAGGCGTCCACGTCGTCGCTCGACAGGCGCGCGAGGTCGCGGAACATCAGCACCCGCAGCGACGACGCATCGTCCGGCCGCAACGCCGCATGCCCGGCCCGCATCAGCTTGGCGCCCCATTCGTAGTCGGCCAGCAGCACCGCATGCAGGCCGGCGCGCAGGTCGGTGTCGACCGCGGCCCACACCGCGTCGAGCCGCGACGGATCGACACAGCGGTGCTCGCGCTCGAAGCCGGCATAGACGCGGCTGAGCGGGTTGCCGCGCGTCGCGTGGCAGTCGTCGAGCAGGGCGCAGATGCCGTTCACACCGGGTCAGCTCCAGTCGTCCATGTCGTGCTTGATGGTGTGGCGGTTGGCGATCAGTTCGTCGACCGACGGCTCGTTGTTCAACGCACGCCGGATCGCCAGTTTCGTCGCCTCGTGGTTGGTGCGGTACATGTCCTTCTTGTCGAGGTTCGGGTCCTTCGCGCAGCGCGGGTCGATCCACACCAGGCTGATGATGCACAACTCGTTGGCGATGTCCTTCGGGATCGTGCCGTCGATCAGGCAGTCGACGATCGCGTCGGCGGTGGCGCTCTGCACCACGCCGCCGTAGAGGTCGATGTTGGCGAAATCCTTCAGCGTGACCTTCGGCACGATGATGGTCGCGGGCCGCACCAGCTGGTTGCAGGCGCGGATCGCGAACATCGCGGTGTGGCCCTTGCTCTGCGCCATCATGTTCGCGAAGGCCTGGCCGACCGGGCCGTCGGTGCGGCCGATCAGGATCTCGGGCATCGCGTCGGTGAACTGGCCTTCGCGCGCGAACACGGTCGCCTCGCCGGCGTGGAACAGGTAGGTCTTGGTCATGGAGGCTCTTTCTCGGGTGCTCAGGTTGCCAGGATCAGTTCGCCGCGGCCGTCGGACGCGAGGTCGCCCAGGTGGCGCGTGATGGTGCGCGACGGCAAGCTCTCGAAGGGCCCGCCGTGGCGTGCGAGGTCGCGGGCCAGCAGTTGCCAGAACACCAATGCGTCGGCCACCGCCGGCACGAAGGTCGGCGCGATACTGGGCGCCGATGTCGCGAACACCACGCTGCCGCGCCGCATGCCGTAGCCCACGTGGTCACCGGCCCGCCCGCCGATGCCGATGGTGCCGGCGACCATGCGAGACGCGAGGAAGTCGCCCGCGTTGCCGAACACCAGCGCGGTGCCGCGCCGCATGCGGTCGCCGAAGCGCGCGCCGGCGTTGCCAGTCACGACCAGCGTGCCGCCGCGCATGCCGTCCATGCTGCCGGGCAGCGTGCTGGCCGCGAAGTCGCCGGCATCGCCATCGACCGTGAGCTGTCCGCCTGCCATCTCGCAGCCCGCCAGCAGGCCGACCGCGCCGTTCACGCGCAACTCGCCGCCGCTCATGCAGCCGCCGGTGTAGTGGCCGGCCGGGCCATCGACGCTGAGGCGCCCGCCTGCCATCAGCCAGCCGACGCGGTCGAAGCGCGACAGGTCGCCCTCGAAGCGCAGCGCGCCGTCGTCGCCCTCAGGCCGGACCGCGAAGAACTCGCCCAGCGGCACCAGCGTCCGGCCATGCCCGACACGCACCTGCTCGACCTGCGCCGCCGACAACCCCGCCAACGCCGCCGGCAACACGCCGCGCAGGTCCACGCGCACCGCAGGCGCGTGTCGCAGCGTGAGGCGCCAGCCGCTCATGGTGCAGCCTGCTCAGCGAGCAGCTTGCGCAGGTGAAAGTGGAAGGGCCCGAGCTTGCCGCCGTAGTTGCCGGCCGAGATGCGCAGCAACCCGCCCGCCGCGCCGATCGCGATGCCGGCCCGCATGCCCGCGCGCATTGCCGCGCCGACGTCGGCCTCGGTCAGGCCGTCGATCACGATCTCCATCACGCAGCGCGTCTGCGGCGTGATCTCGCTGCGGGCGGCGAGGCCATGCAGGCTGGGGCAGAACGCATCGTTGGTCGATGCGCTGAGCGCGGCGTACTTGCTGCCGACCTTGGACCCCGAGCGCACCACGCCGCCCGGGAACGGCATGATCACGTTCGGCAGCGCCTTCATCGCGGCGACCGCGGCCTCGGCCACCGCGAGCGCCGCATCGGTGTCGCGGCACATCAGCAGCAGGTTGCCGCCGCCCACGCACTTGACCACGGCCGTCGTTTCCTGCGCGACGAACTCGCCATCCATCACCGGCACGCGCCAGTAGCGAACGCCGTTGATGACTTTCGAGATCTGCCAGCCGTCGCCGAAGAATCGCAGGTTCTTGCCGAGCGGAATGGCCTCGCCTTCGGCGATGCCGGCGAACACCGCCGTGGTCGGGCAGGTCAGCACGCACTGGCCGACGCGGCGCTCCACCTGCTTCGCGAGCTCCTTGCCCGACATCGAGAAGATCAGCACGCTGACGCCGGGCCGGCCGTCCGGCGTGTCCGCGGGATCGAGTTCGCGCTCGATGCCGGCCTCGCAACCACAGGCGATCACCGAGGTCGCGAAGCCGGTGGCCGACACCGCGGCGTTCAGCGCCCACGTCAGGTTGTGCGCGGTGATGATCAGCCGCGTGGCCTTCATCGGAAAGGCCTCGGCAAAGCTGTCGTCGATCGCGACGCCGTTCTCGATCATGTCGCTGACTCAAAAAGGGCGGCCGGCAGCAAGCGCCCGCCATTGCAGCAGGTGCACAGCTCGTCGCGATCGATCGCCACCGCATCGAAATTCACCGACCCATGCGACGCCATGTGCTGCCGCAGGTAGCGCTCGATGCCGCGGTCGTACTCCGGCTCGACGAAGTGCGTGCCGCCCGTCGGCACCGCGGTGATGCGGCCCGCGTGCGCGACCAGCGTGCCGTCCTTGTAGACGCGCTCGGGCGTGCTGAACATCGCCTCGCGGTCGGGGTGGTCGCGGTAGACCGCGATGTCGGCCGCGGCGCCCACGCCGAGCTGGCCGCGGTCGCGCAGGCCGAGTAGCCGGGCCGGGCCGGCGCGCGTCATGATCGCGATCTCGTGCAGGCTCAGCTCGCGCGTGATCGAGCCGAGCGCGCTGTTCGCCGCCACGTCGGGGTGGATCTTCGCCAACTGCTCGTTGCGGAAGCTCTTGTCCATCAGCAGCCGGATCAAATGCGGGTAGCTGGTGAACGGCCCGCCGTTCGGATGGTCGGTGGTCAGCGCCACGCGCCACGGGTCCTTGACGAGCAGGAAGATCTCCAGCCCGATCGCCCATTGCAGCGCGTTGACGTAGCTCTGCTCGCGGTAGCGGAACGGCACCACGCCGCAGCCGGCGTCGCATTCGATGTCGGCGCCGATCCACTTGCGCGGGCTCGCGAGCCCCGACTGCGCATGCTGGCGCATCGTGTCGCCCGACGCGGTGACGGTCTGGCCGAACATGATCTGGCCGACGTCGATGCTGATGTTCGGGTTCGCGTTCACCGCCTCGGCCAGCTGCGCCGCGGCCGACGAGAACTTCTTCGCGCCCTCGGTGCCGTAGGCGTGGAACTGCACATGCGTCAGGTGCGCCGGCATGCCTTCGAGCGCGGCGATGGTGTCGAGCGTCGACTGGATGTTGCCGGCCACGCCCAGGTTGCTGCCATGGATGTGCAGCGGGTGCGGCACGCCGAGTTCGCGCAAGGCCCGCGCGAGCGTGTGCACCACCTGCCGCGGCGTGACCTGCCAGTGCACATGCTGCTCGTCGACATCGAGCTTGCGCTGGTTGAACTTGAAGGCCGAGATGCCGGCCGGGTTGACCACCTTCACGCCGAGCGCCTTGGTGGCATGGATCGTCCAGGCCATGTAGTCGCGGAGGCGCTCGAAGTCCTGTCCCTCGGCCAGCATCTGCAGGAACAGCTCGTCGTTGCCCAGCATCACGTAGGCGCCGTGGTCGAGGATCGGCGTGTCGCCCATCTCCATGTGCGTGTGGCGCGCGTTCGAGGCCATCATCGCGGGCTCGAATGCTGCCGTGTAGCCCATCTCGACGTAGCGGTAACCGGTGGCCAGCGTGCCCGGCGTGCAGCCGCCGCACGAGGCCAGCTCCAGCGGGTTGGTCGGCAGCGCGAACGGCTCGGCGCCGCGGCGCTGCATCTCGGGCAGCAGCAGTCGCGACAGGTTGACCTTGCCGCCGCCGATGTGGGTGTGCATGTCGATGCCGCCGGCCATCACGACGCAGCCGCTCGCGTCGACCTCGTCGTCGACCGCTTCGTGTGGCGCGAGCGCGGCGATGCGGCCGTCGCGAACGACGACATCGCGCAGCGTCGGCGCGCTGTCGTTCGCCGGATCGATCACCAGGCCGCCGCGCAGGCGCAGGCTGCTCATGCCAAGGCCCCTGCGATGCGGTCGACCACGGTGGCGAGTGTCGGCAAGCCGTCGTCATGCACCGCGAACAGCGGCAGCATCACCGAGCCGTCGGCGCGGAACAGGTGCCCCGGCGAGCCGATGCCCGGCGTGGACACCGGGATGAACACCGACGCGGGCGACGCGGCCAGGTCGGGGTGGCCCAGCACGACGGTCGGCAGCGCGGTGGGTGGCGGCGCCAGCTCGGGATCGAAGCTGGACACCCACAGCAGGCTGTCGACCGCCCGCTCGTCCAGCAGGCGCTGCGCGTCGAAGCACAGCGGCTCGTGCTCGAGGCCCAGCGGCCCGGCGCGCGAGCGCAGCGGCAGGCCCGACAGCCAGGTGAACACCTGGTTCACCGTGCCGGCGCCATTGCCGCCACCCAGCCACAGCGCCGCGGCGCGGGTGTGCCGGTTCAGCGTGTTGACCATGCGGTGCAGGCCTTCGACGATCAGCGCGCCCTGTGGCGGCAGCCGGCGCGTCTCGCCGACGATCACCGCATAGCGCGCCTGCTGCAATTGCGTCGCCAGCGACTGCAGCGCGGCCGGCGCGTCGCGCACCGCACGGCCGGCGACCAGCGCCGACAGCAGCGCGACGGTGGCGAACAGGTCGCCATGCAGCGGGATCGAGGCCGCCGTGACGCCCGGCCGCGTGCGCAAGCCGGCCAGCACCGCGTCGTCAGCCGTGCTGCCGCCGAGCACCACCACCTGCCGCTGCGGCACCAGCGCTTCGCCGACGCCGCAGCGCTCGAAGAATTCCGGTGCCTGGTCGACCGGCGTGCCGCCGACGCACAGCAGCAGGTCGGCGCGCGTGCGCACTTCGGCCAGCGTCGTGAAGAAGCTGCCGCGGTCCTGCGTCGCGCGCAGCGTGTTCATCAGCGCGGCGCCTTCGGCCGCATCGCTGATCGCGCCGGTCTTGCAGGCCAGGCGGTACAGCGAGCGGGCGCCCGACACATCGGTGCCGAGGCCGCCGAACAGCGGTTGCCGGCTGGCGGCGAGCACGCGCGCCGCGGCCGCGACGGCCTGGTCGAGGGAGCAGTCCTGTCCGTCCACGCGCGGCGAGGCCGTCGACGGCCGTGCCGTGAAGCGCGCGAGCGCACGCCGCGCGCAGGCACAGCCGGGCCCCGACAGCGTCAGCGCGCCCGACGCGTCGACCTGCACGGTGGAGGTGTCGCAAAGCAGCAGGCAGAACGGGCAGGTCCAGCGCGTGGCGCCGGCGCGCGTGGGCACGGAGGTGTCGGTCATCGCCTGTTTCAACGCAAGCGATGTGCCACGAGCGAACACCGTGCAAACCTCTGTCCGGCAGCTGCTGCGCCAGTCGGAAGCGAGACACTGTGTCGCGTTTCTGGCCGATCGAGGTGGCTGTGGCCGCCCGTGTGGCGCCCCTCGCGCTTGGCACGAAACGTGATGTGTCGTCTCGTCATGAACGCCACTGCTTCATTCGCAACAGCCGCGACGGTCCTTGACAAACCCCCTCAGGTCGACATCCGCGGCAGCTTTTGGTCGTGCAAGGCGCTGGCCACCAGCCAGGCTGACGCACCGGAGGCCCGCGCGAGCGCCAGGTCGGCCTCGCTGCCGATGCCGCCGGCGCCGATCAGCTGCGTGTACGGTGCGCGGGCGGCGACCTCGCGCAAGGTCTCCACGTCGGGCCCGTTGCCGGCACCGACGCGCTCCAGCGTCATCACGATGACGCGCGGCGGCCACAGCGCGGGCGACTCCCAGCAACCGGCGGCGTCGAGGCGCTCGCCGTCGCGGCGGTCGAGCGACAGGATGCCGCGGCCCGGCGGCGTGAAGCAGGCCTCGAGCGCCGCGCGCGAGCGCAGCGATTCGCTGCCGAACACCGGCACCAGGCGTTGCGCCACCGGCCCGAGCGCTGCACACAGGGCTCGGGCTTCCGACACGTCGGCGAAGCCGGCGTCCAGCCACAGCTCGAGGTCCGGCAGGGCTTCGAGCAGTTGCCGCACGACGGCGACGTGGCCCACCCCGCCTTGCAAGGCATCGAGGTCGGCGACGTACAGCTGCCGCGCCGCGCAGTGGTCGCACAGGATGCGCGCGACGGTGAGCGGATCGCTGCTCGCGCACAGCGCCGAGACGATCGGGCGGTAGTGCTGCCGGTCGCCCCGCAGTGCGCGCACCACCTGGCCTTGCAGCAGGTCGATCACGGGAATGACAGTCATGTCGAATGGATCGGGAGCATCGATGAAACGCGTGTTCGTGTACGAGTATCTCAGCGGCGGCGGGCTCATCCCGTCGGCCGGCGACGCATCGGTCAACGACGACGCGGCGGCCGCGGAATTGCTGCCGCTGGGCCTGTCGATGCGCGATGCGCTGGCGCAGGACCTGCTGCAGGTCGACGGCGTCTCGCTGTCGGTCGCCGCCAGCGCGCGCGCGCCGCGCGTGCCGGGCAATGCCGAGCCGGTGCGGCCGCGGGCCGGCGAAGCGGCCTTCGATTTCGTTGAGCGTCAGGCGGCCTTGCACGACGTGGCCTGGATCGTCGCGCCCGAGACCGGCGGCCTGCTGGCGCGCATGCAGCAGGTGATCGGGCCTGCGCGCTGGCTGGGCTGCTCGGCGGCCGCCATCGCGGTGGCATCGGGCAAGCGCGCCACGCTGCTGCGCCTGGCCGGGCAGGGGGTCGCCACGCCGCTCGCCTTCGAGCATGTGCCGGAGGTGGAGCGCTGGGTGGTGAAGCCGGATGACGGCGCGGGCGGTGTCGCGACCCGCGTGCACCGCTCGCAGGAAGACGCGCTGGCCGACTGGGACCGGCGCTCGACCGCCGGCAGCCCGATGGCGATCGAGCCGTGGGTGGAAGGCGAGCCGCTCAGCGTGTCGATGCTGTGCACCGCCGACCGCACCGAGCTGCTCAGCGTCAACCGGCAGCGCATCAGCGTCGACGGCGCGGGCGCGTTGTCGTTCGACGGGGTCGAGGTCAACGCAATCGCGGTCGACGGCGAGCGCGGGCCGGTGCTGTCGCGCCTCGCCAAGCAGGTGGCGAAGGCCATTCCCGGGCTGCGCGGCTTCGTCGGCATCGACCTGGTGTGGCACCCGCGCTGCGGGCCGGTGGTGATCGAGGTGAACCCGCGGGTCACCTGCGCGTACGTGGGCCTGTCGGCGTCGCTGGGCCGCAACCTCGCCGCCGAACTGCTGCGCGACCACGCCGTCGTCCGCGCGGAAGGCAGCGATGGCTGAGGCCACCGTCATCGGCTGGGACATCGGCGGCGCGCACGTCAAGGCCTGCCTGCTGCAGCAGGGCCGCGTGATCGACGTGGCGCAATGGGCCTGCCCGCTGTGGCAGGGCATCGAGCACCTGGAGCGCGCGCTGCAATCCGCCGGCGAACGCTGGCCCGCGGCCGCGCAGGCCCGGCACGCGGTGACGATGACGGGCGAGATGGTCGACCTGTTCGAGCACCGCGAAGAAGGCGTGCAGCGCATCGCGGCGCTGCTGTGCGATGCATGGCCGGGCGCGCCGGTGCAGTTCTTTGCCGGTGACCAGGGCTGGTGCGGCAGCGAGCGCGTGGCGGCCGAGTGGGAGCACATCGCATCGGCCAACTGGCTGGCGACCGCGCTGCATGCGGCGCGCGAACTGGGCGATGGGGTGCTGGTCGACATCGGCAGCACCACCACCGACATCATCGCGTTCAAGCACGGGCAGGTCGTCACGCGGGCGCGCAGCGACGTGCAGCGCCTGGCCACCGGCGAGCTCGTCTACCAGGGCGTGGTGCGCACGCCGCTGTGCGGGCTGGCGCGGCAGATTGCGTGGCGCGGCGAGCAGCTCAACGTGATGAACGAGTATTTCGCGACCGTGGCCGACGTGTACCGCCTGACCGGCGAGCTGAATCCGGCGCACGACCTGTACCCGAGCGCCGACAACGCGCCCAAGGACCTGCCGGCCACGCGCAAGCGGCTGGCGCGGATGATCGGCATGGACGCGCGCGATGCCTGCGATGGCGAGTGGCTGGTGTTCGCGCAGGACTGGCGCGCCGCGCAGGTGGACGAGCTGGGCACGCAGTTGCACCGCGTGATGGCGATGCACGGGCTGTCGGCCGATGCCGTCGTCGTGAGTGCGGGCTGCGGCGACTTCCTGGTGCCGGACGTGCTGGCCAGCGCGCACGGTGCCGCGTGTGCCTGCCGCTCGTATGGCGCCGACCTGGCCCGCATCGGCCCCGGCGCCGCACCCGGCGTGGCCGGCTGGGCGCAGGTGTGCGCGCCCAGCGTGGCGGTGGCGATGCTGCTCGACATGGAGCTGCGCTGATGTGGATCGTCAAGCTCGGCGGCAGCCTGTGCGCCGACCCGGTGTTGCCGCAGTGGCTCGATTTGCTGGCGCAACTGGGGGGAGGGCGGGTGACGCTGGTGTGCGGCGGCGGCACCTTTGCCGACGAGGTGCGGCGGCTGCAATCGCACTGGCAGTTCAACGACCTGGCCGCGCACAACATGGCGGTGCTGGCGATGGCGCAGACGGCCTACCAGCTGAACGCGCTGAACCCCGCGCTGCAGCTGGCCACCAGCCGCAGCGACATCCGCCGCGTGCTGCACCGGGGGCAGACGGCGCTGTGGCTGCCGTTCGAACTGCAGCGCGAGCACGCTGACGCGCACACCAGCTGGGAGGTCACCTCGGACAGCATTGCGCTGGACCTGGCGCGGCGGCTGAATGCGGAGCGGCTGGTGGTGGTGAAGTCGTGCCGGGTCGATGGGGCATCGAGCCTCGCGCAGCTGAGTGAGGACGGCATCGTTGATCAGCGCTTCGCGTCGCTCGCGGACGGGGCGGCGTTTCCGATCGAGATCATCCACAAGGATGATCTGGAGGGGATGCGGGCGTTGTTGTTTGGGGAGAATCCGGTGCTGGGGGCTCGGGGGTTCTAGGGTTCTGCGATGGCCTGGTTGGCGATCTGCTCGAACCGTTGCACGCTGGCAAGCACTGCATCGAGGGCGGGGACATCGCCGAAGACCATTCCGGCCATCGCGTCGTAGTCCCTGGCGAGGGCCTCTCGCATGACGACGCCGGGTGCCAACGTGAACGTCCCGCGCACCGCCGTATCGAGCCCAAGATCCGTGCTGCCGAAGAACAGTCGAGCGTGGTGTGCGCAGTCGATCGCCAGGGCATGGTCGGCCTGCCATTGCGATGCCGATCCGGCTTGCATCAACTGGTGCACATCGTAGTAGTGACGCGATATCCGTTGCCCGCCATGCCGCAGTTCTCCTCGTCGGTCATGCCACTGCCGCAGGCCGTGCAGGATCATCACCTTGTCCCAGAACGTGCGCTCGGGCTTCACCGTGGTGATGTTCGCGACCGACAGGTTCTGATCGGCAAGATCCTGCGTCACGTAGGGGGACACCGTCGCCGCGACATTCGGGTCCAGCGCGGACTTCGCTCCAGACTCGATCTTGACCGCGGAACGGATGTAGTCGCCGCGGGTTGCGGTGACGGCGGGGTACCAGAAGAGCAGCGTCTGGCCATCCGAGTCGTCGGGGTCGAGTTCGAGTTGGAAGCGGCCATCCGGAATGCTGGAGGCGCTGATGTCGGTGAACTGTTCTTTCAGAGGGCCGCCGATGTAGTCCTGGCACGCAGTTCGGATGGCGTCGAGCCGCGCACGGCGCTTCTTGCCGCTCAAGGCGTCCAGCTCGGCCACTTCTGCGGCATGACCGAGGTCGTTGCGGAAGACCGTGATGTCGATGTCTTCGGAGAAGCGGGTGATCAGCCGGAAGGCCTTCGAGAGCGATGTGCCGCCCTTGAACAGCAGTCGTGGTCCGCCGGTTGGCAGGCCGTTGAACAACGCGTCGAGGGTCCAGCAGACCCAGAAGTCTTTCTCGACGTTCTGGACCGCGGTACCCATGCGGGCCGCGGTGCCGAGAAACAGGTCACGTCGGTCGGAGTCGCTGGCGCCGATGACGGCTTTGAAGGCTGGGTTCAACGAGTGTTCTCCGCGTGCTTGCCTGTCTGCGACGTGCGACGGGCTTGCTTATGTCGTCTGGCAGCGGTGAATCGTTCCATGCCGCTTGCGGATCGCAGCCGGGCAGTTCGCGAACCAGGCTTTGCATCCATGCAGGCAGCACGCTGAAGCCGTCGAGCAGATCCTGGCCGATCGCGCTTCCGTGGGTCGGGTCTGCGAGCACCTTGGAGAGTCGGCCCAGGATGCGGTCGTGATCCGAACTCAGCGTGTCTTTCAACCAGTACAACGCCTGCACGACGCGCATGGCGGGGCGCCCGGCCCAGTAGAGGCGGCTGGGCGCCGTGTGCTTGAACTCGATGTTCAGCTTGTCGAGCTGGATGGCGCGCCGGCGAGCGTCGGTGTGGATGGTCACGCGGGCCGGCACGGCGTCGGTGAGGCCGAGGTCGTTGGCGGCGGTCATGCCATCCACCAGCAGGCGCAGATGGTCGCGGCGGGCGATGGCTTCCACCACGGCACGGTAGTCCGGCGAGGTGGGGCGCTTCGTCAGCTTGTTGAGCACCGGCCTGTCGTACAGGCCGCGGTCGATGCGGCGCAGTTCACCGGCCTGAACCATGCGCTGCAGTGCCTTGTCGACGGCGTCGCGGCTTCCGAGTTGGGCGAAGTCGGTCGGCACCCAGACCTGGCTGGGCCCGGTGGCGTCGACAAGCGCGGAGATGCGGGTTTTGAGATCGAACATGGGGTGGCGGTTTGTCCGATATTTGTAGGTGTTTTTCGGACAAATGGCAAGGCCTGCTCGTCCGAAAAATGTGTATTTATTTCGGACGAAATGTTGAGCTCGTGCAGCCGCCCGCGAGCCGCAACGGCATCCGCCGCGTGCTCCACAAGGGCCAGATGGCGCTGTGGCTGCCATTCGAACTGCAGCGAGAGCACGCCGATGCGCGCACTAACTGAGAGGTGACCGCAGACAGCATCGCGCTCGACCTGGTGCGGCGGCATCTCAAGGCAACAACGTCCTCTCGAAGATGCGCCGCTTGGCATTCAGTATGTGCACACGGGTCGCCTCGGCCGCCTCGGTCGGCGCTCGCCGCGCGATGGCCTCGAGAATCGCCAGGTGCTCAGTCTGGTTCATGTGCACGCGTTCGACGCTCTTCTTGTCGGTGACGCTGCGCGCCAGCTCCATGAACTGGCGGATCGGCGCAATGCTGGTCTCGACGGTGGCAACGAAGAACGGGTTGTGTGACGCACGCGCGATCGCCATGTGAAACTTGACGTCCTCGTCGATGCCGGACTTGCCGCTCTCCATGGCCAAACTCAGCGCGTCGAAACTGGCGCGGATGGCCGCCAAGTCGTCGGCATCGTGGAATTCGGCGGCGCCTGCTGCCGAACCGCCCTCGACGCAGCAGCGAAAAACGTAGTAGTGCTCGATATCGGCAAGGCTTTTGATGGGTGTCGCACTCGGCACCAACGAGCCCGGCTGACGCACGACACGGCTGCCGGAGCCGCGCCGCGAATCGATCAAGCCATCGGAGCGCAGGCGCGCCAGCGCTTCGCGAATGGTCGGGCGCGAAACGGCAAATTGGCTCGCCAGCTCACCTTCGGTTGGCAGTTTGCCGGTCGCCGAAAAGTCGCCCCGCAGGATCGCTTCGACGATGTGAGCATAGATGCGGTCCGGGAGCGAGCCGGCACCACTGATTTGCAGGATGGAGTCGCTCATCGAATTGCGGGTGTGGCGAACTGTGTCGCGCGGGCGTCGGCACTTGCAATGGGGGAGCGGCAATCCTAACAGGCCCGCAAATATGCCAGACAGCTTTGGTATTTTCCCTATATTTGTTTTACAAATTGGCGACGAATAATAAAGTTGTCAGACATGTTGTGCCGCCGCCCAAGGCAACACCCAGCGCTCGCATCACTCGGTGCAGGCCTCGTCCTCGCCCACATCGTTGCAAGGAATCCCATGCCACAGTTCACTGGTCAATGCCTGCTCGCCCTGATTGCGCTCAGCCTTGCGCTGACCGGTTGCGGTGGTGGTGGTGCGCGTTACGCCGACGATACGAACCTGCCGGAAGCGCCAGAACTGCCGCAAGGCAGCCAGGTCTGCGCCACGCTGCAAGCCAGCAATTCCCTGGTCAAGAATTCGGACGGTTCGCTTCCTGGCAGCGCGGACCCGACCCCGGCGACATTGGGTGGCGCCAGTACGGCGCTGAACAATCCCGATCAAGCCAGAATCCAGGCTGCGCTGGATGCTTGCGGTGTTGCCGTGGACGCCCAAGTCGGCGCCGTGATCGCGATAGCCGATAAATTGGCGGCCAGCCTGCAAACTGCTGCGAACCAGCCGCTGGTCAACATCGCCGGCGCTTCCGGCGAGGCACTTTCCGCGCTCAAACCGAAGCGTTTCGCGGTGCGACTGGTCAAGAACGGCAGTGGTGCGGGCAACGCCTTTCTCTCCGGTCCGCTGGTGTTGCCCTCGGGCGTGACGCTTTGGGTTGATGACGGCGTCACGCTGTTTGCCAGCCGCGACGTGGTGTTGTATGACAAGTCTGCGCAGGATCGCCCCAACCCCATTACCTGCGGCGCCGCCATCAACAATCCGGCCGGCTTGCCGGCACCCGCTGGCACGGTGAACGCGGGAGACGCTACGCTTGCTGGCGTCAGTGGCATGCAAAACTGCTACGCATTCATTCGCGGCAGCTACACCGTCAATGCAGCGATCGTCGGCACGGGCTCGATTGACTCGCRCGGCTACATGCCCTTGATCAGTTCATCGCCTCTGTATCCGCTCATTCGCTGGGCCACCGGGACGACGGAGAGCTTCACCTATTCCGGCAGCAACATCACCGGCGTGGTCACACCGAAGTTCAGCTGCACCAACACGATTGCCGCGTACCGCAGCGGCCAACTCGCGCCCGAAGGCACCGCGTGCGACGTCGTCACTGCCATGGGCAAGACCATCGTCACGACGCCGGCCATCGCCTACGTGGTGAACCGGCAAGCCAGCAGCGTCCCGAATGGCGTGACGGTGACAAGCCCGGGCTGCACCAGTGCAACACCGGCTTGCGCACGCTGGGTGACATCCAACTGGTGGGACATTTCTTACCACGGCAACAAGGACATCGGCGGTGGCCCCTACAGTTTCCAGGGCAACCCCGGCATGGTCTGGATGCAGCATTCGAAGAACCTGACGCTCTACCAGATCACGCTGCGCAACAGCACGTTCTTCACGTTCGAGGCGGACGGCGTGGATGGCCTGACGGTGTGGGGCATCAAGATCAAAACCCCATTGCTGCCAGATGCGGCGAATCAAGCCGGCGTCGGCATGAACAACGACGCCTTTGATGGTGTCAGCGGTTCCTACACCAAGCTCTACACAGGCGCCACCATCGACGCCAGTTCGACGGGTGTGAAGAACACCGATGGCGTCGACCCCAGCGTGGCCAGCGGCCCGGCGTTCGCCAAGCTCCAGACTGGCAGCAGCACGTCGTCCAGCGGCTCCGTCCACTTCGACGGCTATGTGAAGAACGTGGCCATCGTCTACAACTACCTCAGCCCGTCCGATGACAACGTCGCCTTCAAAGGGGGGCTGGCCGACCCGCGGCCTCAAGCCGCGCAAGGCGCTGCGAGCGGTGCCAGCAAGCTGTGGGGCATTGATGGCGATCGCGATGTTTCTTCCAACCGGACCTTTGGCATCGTGGTCGCCCACAACCACAACTACACCGGTCACGGTCTGTCCATCGGGAGCCCGACCAACGCCGGTGTTCGCAACATTCACATTTACGACAACTATTTCGATGGCGGCTACGACGGCAACAACGCGGCCACCGACATGGGTCTCGTTGGCCTGCGCATCAAGAGCGGGCAAGCACGCGGTGGGGATGTCAGCAACATCTACTACGACGGCGCTTGCATGCGCGGGATCAAGGACTTTCTGATCTTCGAGCAGTACTACACAAGTCCTGCGGCGGATCCCTACCCGGGTCTGGGTTGGCTGGTTCCCAATTTCCATGACATCGTCATGAGCAACGTCCGGATGATGAACATCCCCAGCAACAAGTCAGCAGGATTGGTCGGTGCCGGCAATGTCACCTTCCGTGGCTTGCACGCCGACACGGCGTATGCCAATACGCAGAGCATCATTCAAATGACGCTGGACAATGTGGTCGTCGACAGCGACGTGAAAATCAGCATCGCGAACCTGAGCAAGGGCGTATTGAATCTGGGTGCCCTCGACGGCTCGACACAATCCAAGGCTGCCAATGCCAATCTGACACTGGGCGCCAATGTCAGTCTGCTCGGGCGATCCTTTGCCCATGGCACGGGTGGCATTCTGACCAATACCACGAGCGGTGCCGGCGCATACACCGCGCCCGTCAATACCTTGAACCTCACCGTGACTGGCAGTGACGACGCAGGGGCGCTGACCGATCCGAATCCTGCAGCGACCATCGTTGCGCAGAATCCGAAGCTGTCTCTGTGCGACAACCCTGCATCCTGGCCCGCGTTTCCCGACGTCAAATAGTCATCAGCTTCACCGCGGCGGCCGCTAGTCGGCGCGAATGCCGTAGGCGCGAAGAATCGGCTGCCATAGCCGTTGCTCGGTCGCGATGCGGGCCGCAAGCGACGGCGGTGAACTGGATACCGGCGTCATTCCTGCCTGTGCAAACGCCGCCAGCACGGCGGGGCCGGCAATCGCCTCTTGCAGCGCAGCCGACAGGCGCGCGATGGTGTCCTTCGGCGTTCCGCCCGGCGCGAAGAAGGCAAACCATTCCTTGACCACGAGCTGCGGATGCCCTTGTTCGACGAACGAAGGCACCTCCGGCAGGTACGCGCTGCGAGCGGCGCCCGAGGTCGCGAGCACCCGGATGCGTTGGCCGGCATGGTGCTGGCGCAGCAGGCCTTCGGGCAGGACCAGCGCGGCGATCTGCCCGCCGAGCAGCTGGGTCAGCGCCGGCGGTCCGCCCGGGTAGGCGATGTGCTGCCAGGTGCACCCTGTCTCGTGGAACAGCATGGCCTCCAGCAGATGCGGCAGCGTGCCGGTTCCGGGTGAGCCGATGTTCGCCTCCGCCGGGTGTGCCTGCATCCATGCGATGAAGTCCGCGAGCGTCGTCACTTCCGCGGGAACCGCCGGGCCCACCGCGAGGCCAAGCGACATCTCGCCGGCCAGCGACACGGGCTGCAGGTCCACGGCCGCGTCGTAGCCGAGCCTGCTGTAGAGAAACGGGTACACGGTGGCGATCGCGCCCTGCGCCAGCAACAGCGTCGAGCCGTCTGCCGCCGCGTTCTTCAAGGCGCCGACGCTGAGCTGGCCCGCAGCACCGGGGCGGTTGTCGACCAGCGCACGCAGGCCGAGCGTGGCGGGCAACTGGTCACCGATGGCGCGTGCCACCAGGTCGGGGATGCTGCCGGCCGGTCCGCTGCACAGGATGCGCAGGCTTCCGTCGCGCGCCGCATGCACCCGGCGCCCGAGCGACAGCGCGGCCAGCGCGGCGACGGTCGTCAGGCCTGCACGCAGCATCCGGCGGCGCTGCGCCCCGAGGTCTGCATGCGCGAGAGGGTTGAAGTCAGTCATGGGGTCCTCAAGGCCGGCGCGCCGCCGTGATCAGCAGTTCGTTGGGGCCTTCCCAGCCCGTGGGCGTGTCGAAGGCCCGCAGTTGCTCCCGGATGTCGTCCCATGCGGCCTGGGCACGGGCCGGGCCCAGCCCCGCGAGGATCTGGAGGATCGGGCTCGCCGAGCTGCGCACGAACGCCAGGTAGTCGTCGACCGAAGGCATGCGGAACACCGCATCCATCGCGGTGGTCGCGACATCGCGAAACCCGGCTTCCACGAAGAGCGCGTCGATGCGGCGGGGCGCCCCCAGGCTGAACAGGCTGCCGGGTGCGCAGGGGTCGCGCGCGGGCAGCCCGGCATGCCTGCATGCCGTGCCCACGAGGATCGCGACGCAGGGGTTTCGTTCGGGGGCCGAAAACACCACGGTGCCCACGCCACCGCCGGGCCGCAGTGCGCGGTGCATTTCGCGCAGGCCCTGCAGCGGGTCGAGAAACAACATCAGCCCGAGCCGGCAGACGACCGCGTCGAAAGAGGCCGCCTCCACCTGCAGGTCCTCGCCGTCGGCCACGCGACAGTGCACCTGCGTGAAGCCGGCACGTCGTGCGCGGTCTTCGGCGAGCGCCACGATCGCCGGCGACAGATCGGTGGCCACCACGGCGCCGGCAGGCCCGACGCGCTCCGCGATGTCGAGCGTCTGGTCGCCGGCCCCGGCGGCCACGTCGAGCACGCGCGCACCGCGCTTCACGCCGGCCATCGCGATCATCGCGTCGGTCGAACGGCGCAACCAGGCGCGGATCTGTGGCGAATGCGCATCCCAGCCCGGCGCCGCCGCGTCCCACTGCGCTCGCACCACGGCCTTGGCGGCCTGGCTTCCTGTTTCGGATGAGTTCATGCCGTCCAGCGTACGAGTCGGGACGCGTCGACGTAAGCCGCAAAGCTGCAGAATGGGAGCCGCAATGGCGCATACCCCTCAAGACTTCGACTGGGACGACCTGAAGCATCTGCTGGCCGTGGCGCAGCACGGCAGCACGCTCGCGGCGGGCCGCGCGCTCGGCCTGGACCAGTCGACGGTGCAGCGGCGGCTGGCCGAACTGGAACGCCGCTTCGGCCAGGCCCTGGTGCAGCGGCAGCCCAGCGGCTACCGCCTGACCGAGTTCGGGCAAGCCTTGCTGCCGCATGCCCAGCGTGTCGAGGACGCGGTGACCGCGCTCAAGCAACACCTGGTGATCGCTGCCGCCGACGTGGCGGGTGTCATCCGCGTGACCTGCCCGGAGCCCATCGTCTACCGGATCACCCAGTCGACGCTGCTGCAGCGGTTCAGCGAGCGTCATCCTGCGCTGCAGGTGCACTTCGTGATGAGCGACAAATACATCGACCTGGCCAAGGGCGAAGCCGACGTGGCGCTTCGCTCGGGCGACACCGACGATGGCGGGCTCGTCGGGCGAAAGATCGGCGATTCGGTGTGGGCGGTCTACGCCAGCACGAGCTACATCGAACGCCACGGGCGCCCGCAGCGCGTTGAAGACCTGGCCCAGCATGCCTTGGTCGGGTTCGACGACACGATGGCCAAGCACCGCATCGCGGGCTGGTTGCGCAAGATCGCGCCAGACGCCGTGCTCGTCGCACGCAACAACAGCGTGCTGGGCCTGGTCTATTCCGCCAAGGCGGGGATCGGCGTGGCGCCGTTGCCGATCGCCCTGGGCGATGCAGAACCCGATCTCGTGCGGGTGATCGAGCCGGTCGCCGAACTCACGCGCAACTGGCGCATGCTGACGACCCCGGAGTTGCGCCACACGCCGCGCGTTGCCGCGTTCTTCGATTTCATCGTGAGCGAGATCGATACGCTTCGCCCGATCATCACGGGCTAGATCCGGATGAGTTCGAGCGCCTTCTTCCCGCCAGGCACGACTTCTGTCGCCAGCTTCTGGTCCATCGTGGCGAGACGCCCGCCGTGAGCGCGTTTCCGATCGAGATCATCCACAAGGATGATCTGGAGGGGATGCGGGCGTTGTTGTATGAGGAGAATCCGGTGCTGGGGGCTCGGGGGTTTTAGTTATCCGGCGTTGCGGTGGAACCGGAAGACGAACGGGGCGCGCTGTTCAGCCTTTTCATACTGCGCTTGACCACCATCGCCAAGCATCCGAGCAATGCACCCAAGACGCATAAGTAGGCGAACATGACAAGTTGGAAAGCGTCGCGGGGGAAATGGAGGGTGCGCTCCGCAATGACTGTACTGATGGGAAACGAAAGAGCCCCGAACACCGCCCCAATCGCTCCACCAACGTAGATTCTTGGGTGTACCTCAAGATCGAGTCCCATGAGGTTCGAGAGGGCCGGGAATGCGATTCCGCCAACAACCCCGAGTAGCACACTGGAATAGATGAATCCGGCCATTCCGTGTGGGCTCATTGCTCCCACGAAGAACCCACTTGCCGTAGCCAGGCCGACCCACATCAAGAATGCCGTGAGAGTCACTGAAATATTTCTCATGCTACTCGTAAGTGATCTTGATCCCCGCCCAATCATCCCTTTTCAAGAAGACATTCTTTCCCGATGGCGGCGCCTTGATCTTCAGATTTCTGCCGCTCCATTCGACGGTAACATTCGCCTCACCCTGCAAGACATAAACTTTCTCCCCCCACTTTCCATCCGTGCCTTTGGCACCTGCCGATTTTTTCAGGAAAACAATGTTCGAAAATGCCGTCGTGGCTCCGCAGTCGCGCCGAATCGTGTTCGCGACAAGATTCCCATCCGCAGATGTAGTCGCGCTCACCAACGTATCCGAGCAATCGCTGTCATCGAAGATCGGCGAGCAGGCTGTCAAGATTGAAAAAAGCATTGCCAGAAGGGCGCGCATCATCGATATCCCATGCATTGGCAAAAATTCATACCGCCATTGATTTGATCTTGGTCATCTGGGTCATCTCCGTATGGTGGCACACCGCCGTAGATATTGAGCATGATGCTCGGTGGGACTCCCCATTCAGGACGTGATGTCCCGGCAGCTCGTTGTGCTCTCCCTGCTTCTTGCAGAAGAGTCTGACGAGGAAAGCCAAACGCTCTGCCCGTGGCACCATAGTTGAAGTTGCCGAAGTCTTGATATACAGCCCCTCGCTGCTTGTAGTCCCATGGGCCTTTGTTCTTTACCATGTTCCTGAACCAGACAGGATTGATATTTCCCTTTGCGAGGGTCATGTTCTTCACTATATCGATACCGGGCGGGGATGGCGGGACAAGTCCACACCGTGTCTGCGTCATTTGTGACATGTAGTACCCGTCCAGTGGAAGCGGCCCCAAGAAGCTATCGGGGTACATCTTGAGTCCGTCTGGATCAATAAAACCCAGTGGGTTCCCGTCTGCGTAGGTGTATGTGTTAATTCCCCCAGTCAAGCCGATTGGATCGCTCTGCGTGTAATGCCCCACTTCAGGTCCGTAGTAGCGCGCGTAGTTGTTCCCAAGCTCAATCTCTGCATCCGCGTACTGCCCCGGCGATTCTGGCGGTGGTGGCACGCCTTGGGCTCGAGAGTGGAGGTGGATGAGTGCAGCACCAAGCAGGGCTGCAATCGAAATGGAATGCGCTTTTCCGCGCCGACGCGCGTGCGTAGTGCTTTGCATGGATTCTTCCCTGAGTCTGTTCGTCAATGGCTGTGCAACTAGGCGCGCAGCCTCGCTGACTTCTCATCGCAAAGGGAGCGTACAAATGACCAGGGGTAAAGCCTTTGCAGATACCGTCATCTGCCAAAGAGATCGCCTGCGCGCTTGGAACTTGACAGAGGCGGATTCAGGAGCTGTGTGGCGGCCCTGATCGCGCGAGGATCGCAACTGAGCTCAAGTGATCGAAGGTCACGGCCGTTCGTCGCGCAACTGGTTGACGAGTTCCGGAGTGACTGTGGCCGCTCCACGGTGGCTCGGCAGCAGCGGCACGCCATTTCGTTCCACTCGTGCTGCGGGCGCTGCTTGCGCCAAGCCTTGCCGCGCGAGCGCGGAGATGACCGCTCCAACGGTTTTGCGATCTCGCTTTGCGAGCTGCTTTGCGGTAGCCAGGATGTCGTCGTCGATGGAAAGCGTCGCTCGCATGATTCGAGTTCATCCTCTTCAACTTGCGCGCGTAGCGAAACACTCTGAAGCCGCTCCGGAGTCTGGCGCTTCAGTATCGCTGCCAGGGTACAAGACCCGTCTCAGGGAGCTGCTGCGCGAGCAGCCAAACGGGGGAGTAATTGGAAGATCACCTTGGATGTCCGATGGGAGTTCGCCGACAATCACTTACCCAGGGTAGTGGTCGTCAACAGTGAGGAGGACAAAGGGTGGCGCTGCGATTTCGCAAATCCATCAAGCTCGCACCGGGCGTCCGATGGAACTTGAGTGGGACCGGGTCGAGTTGGACGTTTGGTCCAAGGGGGGCTTCTGTTGGCGTTGGCAAGCGAGGCACCTTCCTCAACACGGGCATTCCGAGCACTGGGCTGTCCTCGCGAGGAAAGCTATCCGGGGGCTCGGAAACAAAGTCGCGACAGTCGAGTGGCGCGACGACCTCGGTCTCAATGACCTGCGGCATCCGCGATGACGGCACGTTGTACTTCCAGGACCCTTCAGGCGCCGCGATGCCGGAGCATCTGGTCGAGGTGGCGAAGAAGCAGAACAAGGAAGCTATCCTCGGCCTCATCCAGCGCAAGTGCGATGAGATTAACGAGCAAGTTGAATTGCTCGGCCGGCTGCACTACGACACACCAGATCCGCGCATCAAGCCAAAGTTCGTGCCTCGCGCGTATGGAGAAGCTGAGCCCACCGTGCCACGGCCGCGAAAGCTCGGGATACTCGACAAGCTTTTTAGCAGTCGCCGGCTCCGCGTCGAAGCTGCCAACAATGCCGACGTAGAAAACTATCGTGATGCCGCGTCGAAGTGGCAGCGAGCGAACGCCGAGTTCGCCGCTCAGATGGCAGGGCGCAAGTCACTGGTCGAAACTCTCATCTATCAAGATGTTGGGGCGATGGAGTCGTTTCTGGAGGAAAGCCTTCAAGACATCACGTGGCCGCGCGAGACCCAGGTCGCCTTGGACATCCAGGATGACGGCGAGCGGGTCATGCTTGACGTGGATCTCCCTGAACTCGAAGACATGCCGACAAAGCTCGCAGCAGTCCCGGCGCGGGGCCTCAAGTTGTCGGTTAAGGACTTGACTGCAACCAAGGTCCAACGCCTCTACGCGGAACACGTGCACGGCATCCTGTTTCGGCTCATTGGCGAAGTGTTCGCGGCCCTTCCGAAGGCCCAAACCGTGGTCGCATCCGGCTATTCACAGCGACGTGACCCCGCCACCGCGCAGCTACGTGACGACTACCTGCTCTCGGTGCGAGTGCAGCGCTCGAACTGGGAAGCCAACGACTTCGCTCACCTTGCAGCGATCGACGTCATCGAGGCGTTGGCTCGCTACGATTTGCGTCGAGAGATGCTGAAGTCTGGTTTGCTCAAAGCTATCACGCCTCACAGTTCATGAATGCTTCGCTGCAGGGCGTGGGTTCACTTCGGTTCGTCCTGTTCTTGTGTCCGTCACAGCAAAGCATCCGATCGCGGGCGACTGGCGCTGGTCGAGTGGCGGCATTCGGTCGTGCCGCGCGGCCGGCGGCAATCGCTGCATAGCCGTTGTCCGCTTCAGACTGGTTGCGGTCGGTCGGGTCCGCCCGCCGAACGACAGCTCTCACCAGAAGGAGCCGTTCATCGCGAATCGTTTTGCAGCTGCTCAGTCATGGGCCTGGCGGACGGTGCCGCGACGGCAGTGCTGACCTGCTCGAATGGCTGCTGTCGCGAACCGCGAAGCGGAGCTATCGACCCTCTACGGAAATTCGCGCCGTCAAACTTGGCGCCCGCAAGCAGACATTCGCTACCCCAGCGTGGAGGTATCCTTCGACGCACCAGAGCCGCTACCCCTTGTCTTCTGAACGAGCATGATCGCGTATCACCCTCCGAAATCTGTTTCTCATGGTCAGGGGCCAAGGGCAAGACTTCCTCGAAGGGCTTGGGAATCAGTGCGATCCTTCCTTGATGAGCAGACGATCTCGGAGCTTGGGTCGCCGCTCAGACTGACGCTCTGGGGATCGAGCCAGTGGACCGATGCGGCGGTAGTTGAGGCGACCCGAACCCAAGCTGTCGAGGCCTTTGGGCCAGTGACAAGCATTTCTGGYGGGTTTCATAACTGGGAACTACAGACGGATCGACTGGCGGATGCGGTTGAGTTCGCCCTCGCGGACGAGCAGCGGCCCAAGCAATCGCTGGGGCCGGTCAGCTTGTACGTGTCGTATTCGTTTGAGTGGAAATCGATGCCAAATCCCGCGCACGGTGAGTCCAGAACMCACTTCGAACGCGGAAGCAGACTTGGGGTGTCGATTGGCGGTCGCAAGGTGTTTCTTCAACCGACCTTCTTGTTCGGCGCATCAGATACCGATCCGGCTTTTGTCTCGCGACTTCGAAGCTTGGAGGCCAAGATGCCGTTCGTTCCGAAGCCCACTCACTACTACCGAGTAGAAGCAAAGAAGACCGGACCTGGCGAAAGGATGGTCAAGCTGAAGAGCGACTGGCTGAACGCCAGCTAGATTGGTGCCCAAGTGCGCCGCAGCAATCGACGCCTGAACTTCGTCTGATGTCCTGCCGATCCGCAGCCGACGTTCGCTGAGAAGGCGAAGGCTGACAACCCACCATTCGAGTCTCTTGCCGTTGCGGCAGTGCTGCACCTCAATGGATTGAATGGCTTCGAAACTGGCAACTGTTCGCCCAGCTGCAGAGACAAGACGGCTGATCTTGTCGGCAATCACATGACGGGTATTCACGCTCAGGACGAGGCGATCCTGCTTGTCCTCGACGATTTCGATCCAAGAGTAGGTCGCGAAGAACTGCCCGAGCGCCGAGATGAGCGCTTGCCAGATCTGCTTGAGGGCACTCATTCGCGGATTCTCCAACTGGGTCTCCACGCTCACGATCCCGTGAGCGCGACGAAAGCATATATGGAGCTGACGCGACCGTCCTTGTGCTGCACGTCCACGAGCCACGACTTGGCTACGAGCCAACCTTCGGTCCGCGAACACAAGAGGCTGATGCGGGCCGTCTTCGCTTCCGCGTCGTAGCTCTCGAAAGGGGCACATTTCAAGCCGAGCGCCTCGAGGCTCGACTTGCCCACGTCGAGTTGCGTGCCAATAGGTATGCGAACTTCGACCAAGGCGCGGAAGCCCTCGGTGTCTGCCGGCAAGCCCTCAGCCGAAGCAACGTCGGCGGACTGCAGCCCCAGCGCCAGCATGCCAATTGCGCCCCAGAGCCATCGCATGATTTGTTCCGTTCGCCGCGAAGCAGGCATTCTCCGCCGACCGCTGCGAAGCCGTACTCCTCTCCAGAACCGGGCCTCCAGGCAAAATCCAGCTCAGGGGCGAGCCTGACGTCAGGCCTGCCGGAAGCCCACCTTGAAGAATGGAGCAGTATCAATGGCACTGACGAAGAAAGGCGAATACTGGTACGGGACGACGTCCGGCGACACCCAAGCCGAGCTGCGCAGCTACAGCGTTGCGAATCGCCATGAAGCCGTCCGGTTTGCTGCGTCCAAATGCGATTGCGGGTGCCGGGCCTTCGCGCTGCGGACCGATGAAGAAGCCGGCGTCGCAATCCGCACCTGCACCGACTGCGGGCAGGAGCACCCGATGGGCGACAGCGTGGACTACATGGAAGG
>NZ_JBFULV010000064.1:0-38395 GCF_054049715.1 Rhizobacter sp. P5_C2
GCGCAGCGCGTGTTCGTGCCGGGCAGCTGGGTGCCGATGGTCGTGATCCTCGGCGTCTTCAGCGTCAAGTTCGCCGTCGGCGTGCTGCTGGCGATGCAGCCGGCGCTGCGCACGCAGGCCACCTTCGTCGGCGCGGCCGCACTGCTCTACGGCGGCTTCAGCGGGCTCTTCTTCAGCCGCGGCATCGCGAGCTGGCAGGCCGGCCGCCACGCGCTGCGCGCGAGCCGCGCCTGAGCCCGGCCCACATCGGACCTGCCGCACAATTCCGCGATGCGCGACGCCTCCCCTGCCCACGAGTCCTTCACCGCCGCCGGCTTCGCGCGGCACGGGCTGATCGTCGTGGGCTTCAACACCTTCATCGGCATCGCGCTCGCGATCGGGCGCGGCGGCGACTGGCGCATCCAGATGGTCTATGCGCAGTGCATCGGCCTGAGCATCTGGGCGCTGATGGATTTCGGCCGGCTCGCCTTCAGTCCCAACCCGGAAACCGGCTGGCCCGAGGGCTGGCGGCGCGTCGCGCTGCAGCTGGGTGCGGTGCTCGGCGGCTACCTGATCGGCAGCACGATCGCCGACGCGCTGTTCGGCCGGCCGCTGCTGGACATGTGGCGCGGCTCGCCGCGCATGCTGCTGAGCTACCTGCTGATGTGCCTGGCGGTCAGCGCCGGCATCTCGTTCTACTTCCACGCCCGCAACCAGGACCAGCTGCGCCTGCGCCAGCTCGCCGCCGCCCAGCGCGACGTCGCGGAGCACCGCTTGAAGCTGCTCGAATCGCAGCTCGAGCCGCACATGCTGTTCAACACGCTGGCCAACCTGCGCGTGCTGATCGCGCTCGACCCGCCGCGCGCGCAGCAGATGCTCGACCAGCTGATCGCCTTCCTGCGCGCGACGCTGTCGGCCTCGCGGGCGCCGCTGCACCCGCTGTCGGCCGAGTTCGCCCGTGTCGGCGACTACCTCGAGCTGATGAAGATCCGCATGGGCGAGCGCCTGCAGACCGAGCTCGACCTGCCCGCCGGGCTCGGCACGCAGGCGGTGCCGCCGATGCTGCTGCAGCCGCTGGTCGAGAACGCGATCAAGCACGGGCTGGAGCCACACATCGAAGGCGGCCGGCTGGTCGTCAGCGCGCGCCGCGACGGCGATGCGCTGGTGCTGGATGTGCGCGACACCGGCGCCGGCCTGTCCGCGGCGCCGGCCGACGGCACGCATTTCGGCCTGTCGCAGGTGCGCCAGCGGCTGGCGACGCTGCACGGCGAGGCCGCATCGCTGACGCTGGCGGCCGCGGTCGACGCCGAGGGCGGCACGCTGGCCACCGTTCGATTGCCCTGGAGTCCGAGCGCATGAACACCACCGCATTGCAGGCCACCGCGCTGATCGCCGAGGACGAGCCGCTGCTCGCCGCCAACCTGAAGGCCGAGCTGCATGCGCTGTGGCCCGGGCTGCAGATCGTCGCCAGCGTGACCCACGGCGAGGCCGCGGTGCAGCAGGCGCTGGCGCTGCGGCCGCAACTGCTGTTCCTCGACATCCGGATGCCCGGCATGAGCGGCCTGGAGGCGGCGCATGCCATCGCCGAGGACTGGCCGGACGACGGCACGCCGCTGCCGGCGCTGGTGTTCGTGACCGCCTACGACGAGTACGCGCTGCAGGCCTTCGAGCGGGCTGCGGTCGACTACGTGCTGAAGCCGGTGCAGCCGGCGCGCCTGGCGCAGACCTGCGCGCGCGTGCAGGCCTTCCTGAAGCAGCGGGCCTCGGCCGGCGGCGACGCGATCGACGCCGCGCTCGGGCAGCTGCGCCAGTTGCTCGGCAGCGGCGCGCCGACGGCGCCTGCGCCGGCCGCCGCGCCGCTCACCGTGATCCAGGCGGCGGTCGGCAGCGCGATCCACCTGGTGCCGGTGGCCGAGGTGCTGTACTTCGAAGCGGCTGACAAGTACGTGCGGGTCGTGACGCTGGAGCGCGAGTACCTGGTGCGGATCTCGCTGCGCGAACTGCTGCCGCAGATCGACCTGCAACGCTTCTGGCAGGTGCACCGCGGCACGGTGGTGCGGTCGGATGCCATCGCCACCGCGCTGCGCGACGAGGCCGGCAAGATCACGCTGACCCTGCGCGGCCACGCCGACCGGCTCGTGGTGAGCCGGCTCTACGCGAACCTCTTCAAGCCGATGTGATCAGCGGCGGTGGCCGTCGTGGCCGCCGCGGTGGTCATCGCGGTAGCCGTCGTGGTCGTGGTGGTCGCGATGGTCGTGGTGGTCGTCGTACCCGCCACGGCCCCGCACCACCACCGGCACCGGCCGCCCGACCGGGTAGTAGCCGTGGTAGACCGGATACGGGCGGTAGACGACCGGGTACGGCCGATAGACCGGGCGTGGGCGGTACACCACCACCGGCGCAGGCTGCACGTAGACCGGTGCCGGTGCATAGGCGGGTTGCACGTAGACCGGCCCTGCATACACCGGCTGGGCATAGACCGGCCCGCTCGACACGACGGTGGTCACCGGCGGCAGGTTGACGCCGATCGACCATTGGACATTGGCGGCATGCGCGCCGGCGGTGGACAGCGCGCCCAGCAGGGCCAGCGCGGCGATGAACGGGGTCTTGCGATTCAACATCGTGAACTCCTTGTGGTCCGGACGCTGCGATCACAGCGTCATGGGTCTACAACGTCACAACGTCTGCCTGCGAAGACCGGTTTCCGTGTCGATTGGTAAGCCGCAGGTTTCTGGAAGGTTAAGTTGGCCGCTTGGCCGCCCCGCGCCTCCGCTTACTGACGGGCGCGGTGCATCGCGAACTCCAGCAGCGAGCGCAGGTCGCCGAGCTCGGTCAGCACCTCGAACGAGAAGCCGGCGCGCCCGGGGCGGTCGCTCAGCAGCAGTTCATCGAAGTACGCTGGCAGGCTCAGCGGCTTTTCCCACAGCGCGGCCAGCCGGTTGACGACATGCGGATGGCGTTGCGCCGTGGTCAATGGCTGGTAGCGCGGCGGCAGCGACGCGAGCCACTCCTCGGCGATGCCGCTGAGGCCGCACAACTGCGGTGCGCGCTTCGGCGGCGGGGGTCGGTGCTGCAGGCCGTGCGGCCCGTCCATCAGCGCCGACGGCGCGGTGGCCATCCAGCCGGTCTGGCTGGGCGAGAAGTCGAACATGAAGTTCGACGGACGCGGCGGTGTGTTCATGGCGCCGATTGTTCGACTGCATCACTCGGCTGAACAGACCGCGACGCCCCTCTGCTCGCGGGGGTGGATACATCTGGACACACCTTAGCGTGAGAAAAATCACGGCCCGGCAATCGCCCAGGCGCCTCCAGGGCCGCGAACTACAATGATTTCACGCTTCGCACCCCCGCGCAGCGCCTCCAACTCCTTGAATCCCCAGCGCATTTCATGAGCGATCCCCACAGCAAGGCACCCCCTGGCGAGTCCGCCGCCTCCGACGTTCGGCCGACCAATTTCCTGCGGCAGATCATCGAGCGCGACCTCGACCAGGGACGCTACGCGGGTCGCCACTTCGCCGGCTCCCCGGGTGACGCAGCCCACCAGGCCGGCGGACCGCTCGACGCGGCGCGCATCCGCACCCGCTTCCCGCCCGAACCGAACGGCTACCTGCACGTCGGCCACGCGAAGAGCATCTGGCTGAACTTCGGGCTGGCGCGCGACTTCGGCGGCGTGTGCCACCTGCGCTTCGACGACACCAACCCCGAGAAGGAAGAGCAGGAGTACGTCGACGCGATCATCGAGCTGGTGAAGTGGCTGGGCTTCGACTGGCGCAGCGACGTCAACGGCGCGCCGGTCGACCACCTGTTCTACGCGAGCAACTACTTCGACTTCATGTACCGCGCGGCCGAGGCGCTGATCACCGCCGGCCACGCCTACGTCGACGAGCAGAGCGCCGACGCGATGAAGGCCACGCGCGGCGACTTCAACACGCCCGGCACCGACAGCCCGTTCCGCAGCCGCACACCGGCCGAGAACCTGGCGCGCTTCCGCGAGATGCGCGACGGCAAATTGGCCGACGGCGCCGCGGTGCTGCGCGCGAAGATCGACATGGCGTCGCCGAACATCAACCTGCGCGACCCGGCGCTCTACCGCATCAAGCGCGCGACGCACCACAACACCGGCGACACCTGGTGCATCTACCCGATGTACACCTACGCGCACCCGATCGAAGACGCGCTCGAGCAGATCACGCACAGCATCTGCACGCTGGAGTTCGAAGACCAGCGCCCGTTCTACGACTGGCTGCTCGACACGCTGTGCGGGCTGGGCCTGCTCGCGCAGCCGCGCCCGCACCAGCATGAATTCGCGCGGCTGAACCTGACCTACGTGATCACCAGCAAGCGCAAGCTGAAGCAGCTGGTCGACGAGAAGCATGTCGACGGCTGGGACGACCCGCGCATGCCGACGCTGGCCGGGCTGCGCCGCCGCGGCTACACGCCGGCGGCGATCCAGCTGTTCTGCGAGCGCATCGGCGTGACGCGCGACTACAGCTGGATCGACTACGGCACGCTCGAAGGCGCGCTGCGCGACGACCTGGAAGCCAAGGCGCCGCGCGCGATGACGGTGATCGACCCGGTGAGGCTGAAGCTCGTCAACTGGGCCGAGGTGTTCGGCAGCGATGCGCACATCGAGCCCTGCCATGCGCCGGCGCACCCGCACCAGCCCGAACTCGGACAGCGCGAATTCGGCCTCGGCCCGCAACTGTGGATCGAGCGCGACGACTACGCCGAAACGCCGCCGAAGGGATTCTTCCGACTGTTCCCGGGCAACAAGGTGCGGCTGAAGTACGGCGTCATCGTCGAGTGCGTCGGAAGCGAAACCGATGCGAACGGCGAACGGGTCGTGCTGGCGAAGGTGATCCCCGACACGAAGAGCGGCACGCCGGGTGCGGATGCAGTGAAGGTCAAGGGCACGATCACCTGGGTCGGCGTGCACGATGGCGTTCCGGCCGAGTTGCGGATCTACGATCGGCTGTTCACCGAAGCCCAGCCTGATGCGGGCGGGCGCGATTACCTGACGGTGCTGAACCCGGGCAGCAAGAAGGTCGTGCAGGGCGTTGTCGAGCCGTCATTCGCGAAGGCGCAGCCGGACGACAAGTTCCAGTTCGAGCGGCATGGCTACTTCGTGGCAGACCGCATTGACTCCAAGCCGGGCCGGTTGGTCTTCAACCGCATCACCAGCCTGAAAGACAGCTGGGGGAAGTAGCCGTCACTCGACGACCTTGACCCGCTGCCCCACCGCCGGGTCCTTGCCCCCACCGTAAACGCCGTTGACCAGCTTCAGCTGCGCCTCGGCCTGCGGCAACGGCGACTGCTTCGCCAGCTCGGCGAACCCGCCGCGCGGGAACGGCACCGATTTCAACACCCACGGCTTCGAGGCGGCACGGTCGGCCGCGGTCAGCGCGCGGAACGAGGCTTCGGCCTCCTTCAGTCCGGCCGCGTTGCGCTGCAGCGCCGCGGCATCCTTCGACGCCTGCAGCAGCACGAAGTGGTTGTTCTGCGGCCCATCCACCACCGTCGCGACGATCGGGCGCGCTTGGCCCTGCTTCGTCGTCGCGGTGCCGGTGAAGCGGCTCGCCTTCAGGCCGTTCAGCTCGAGCTTGTCGAACTTGCCCTGCGTCGGCTTGAACACGCTGCGCACGATCTCCTCGTGCGTGCTGCCGGCCTTGGCCGGCGCCAGCATCACCACCAGCCCGGCATCGCCCGCCGCGTTGACCAGCGTGATGTCCTCGGCCGAGTTCTGCACCTTCCAGCCCTCGGGCGCCTTCAGCGCGATGCCCAGCGGCTCATGGTAGAAGCTGCGCCCGCGCGTCACGCCCTGCGCCCGGCTCTCGCCGAACGGCATGCCGGCGATCGCCTGCAGGTAGCGGTCGCGGCCCTCGTCGACATACGAGGCATCCTTCGCGTAGCCGTCGGCGATCGTCGTGATGTCGCGCAGGCGCTGGTCGTTGCTCGGGTGGGAGGCGAGCCAGTCGTTGCCGCCCGAGGCGCTGCGGCCCTCGGCCTTCGCGGTGTCGGCCGCGAACTGCTCCTGGCGCTTCAGCACCTGGATCACCTCGACCATGTTCTTCGGGTCGTAGTGGTTGCGCACCAGGTACTCGGCGCCGAGCTGGTCGGCCTGCGACTCCTGGTCGCGGCTGTACGACGCGATGTAGCCGGCCGCGACGCTCTGCGACACCTGGCTGGCCACGTCGCCGATGCCCAGCACCGCGCCGAGCACCGTGGCCGCGACCACGCCGATGCCGGCGGTCTGCTGGCGCGTCGCACGCTGCGCGCCGTGGCGGGCGGTGACGTGCCCGATCTCGTGGCCCATCACGCCGGCCAGGTCGGCCTCGCTCTCCATGTACGCCATGATGCCGCGCGTCACGTAGACGTAGCCGCCCGGCAGCGCGAAGGCGTTGACCTCGGGGCTGTCGAGCACGGTGAAGGTCCATTGCAGCTGCGCCCGGTGCGACTGCTTCGCCAGCCGCTGCCCGAGGTCGTTCACGTAGGCCTGCACCGGCGCGTTGTCGAGCACGGTGTATTCCTTCAGCACCTCCTGGTGGGCCTTCTTGCCTTCGGCGATCTCGGTCGGCTCGTCCATCACCGAGCGCTCGCTGCGGCCCGTCACCGGGTTGACGACGGAGGCGCAGGCGCCCAGCAGCGACGTGGCCAGCAACAGGGGGATCAGCAAACGACGCATGGCAGGGACCTTTTCCGGGAGTGCGGCCGGATGGTAGCCGCTGAGCGGGCCTGCCCCCATGCTTGCAGGGGCACGGGCGCAGGCGTACTGTCTCGCATAGGCTTCAGGGGTTCACGATGCACTTCAGATCGATCGTCGGATGGGCCGCACTCGCGGCATGCGTGGCAGGGCCGGCCGTGGCGGCAGGCTCAGCCGAGGTGCGCTACCAGCAGCCGGAGCGATTCTTCGATGCCGGCGAGACGGCGCGTGAACGCGATGACAACCTGCGCGCACTGACCGACCGGCTGCAATCGCTCGCCGCACAGAACCTGCCGACGGACCAGACGCTGCAGGTCGAGGTGCTCGACGTCGACCTGGCCGGCTACGTGCGGCACACCCAGCGCGGCGACTTGCGCGTGGTGCGCGACGACCACGACAGCGCGCGCATCTGGCTGCGCTACACGCTGGTGTCCAACGGCCAGGCGCTGCGTTCGGGCGATGCCGCGTTGAGCGACCTGGCCTCGCGCAAGTCACCGGGGCTGGAGCACGAACGCGGCCCCCTCAGCCGTGAGAAGGCCTTGCTGGCAAGCTGGTTCACGAACGAATTCGGCGCGGCGCGGGCCGCCGCGAACTGAGCCGCGCGCGGCCCGGCGCGATCACAGCCGCGGCTGCGTGGTCGGCCAGTCGTCGTGCCGGTCGGACTGGCTGTCGCCGGCCACCAGCGTGTTGCCCATGCCGAGCAGCTCGCGCGCCTGCTGGAGGCTGATCAGCTCGTCGCGCGACATGCGCGCATGGCTGCGGTGGCGCTCGATCTCCCACACCAGCTCGATCAGGTCGCGCTGGGTCTGCGCCGAGCGCACCTTGCCGTGCGTCAACGCGGCGAACAGCGGCGCATCGATGCGCAAGGTGTCGATCAGCAGCTCGCGCACCTGGGCGATCAGCTGCTGTTCGGACGACGGCTTCTCGACCTTCGGCGTCACCGGCGGCAAGGCTTCGGGCAGTTTGGCGCGCACGCGGCCCAGCGCCTTGTTCAGCACCGCTGTCATGCCGCCGGCAGCGGCGCGCGCGCCCGACCTGCGCGAAGGTTTCTGCGCCACGGCCACCGCCGAGTCGGGCGAGGACCACACGGTTTCTCGGGGCTCCACCGCCAGCGGAATGGTGTCGGACCACGGCACCGCGTCCACCAGCGGCACTTGCAGCGCCGGCTCGGGCTCGGGATGGCGCGCCGGCGGCGGCGCCGGCTGCAGCGCGATCGGCTCGTCGACCGGCGCATGGAGCGACGGCGCCACCACCGGTTGCGGCGGCAGCATCGAGGTGTTCGACAGGCGGGCCGGGTCGATCGGTACCGCCTCGGTGTGCTCGTCAAGCGTGAGCGGCGCGATGTCGGGGGCGCTCTCGGGGTCGATCCAGACGGGCGGTGCGGCCGGCTCGCGGGCGGCCGGAGGAGCTTCCTGCGGCATCGGCACGTCGAGGGCCACGCTGGTGAGCGTCGGTGCGTCGAGCGCGCCGGAGCCGCTGTCGATCGCCTCCGCCGCGGCGTGCTCTTCGGGCAGCTCGACCAGGCCCAGCCGCACCAGTTCCTCGAAGTGCCCGGTCTGCGCGCCGGCCTGGTGTGCAAGGCTCAGCACCTCGGCCAGCGTGCGGCGGCCGTCCACCAGGAACAGCACCGTGCGGTGCCGCTGACCGAGCCGCTGCGTGCGGGTGCGCAGCTCGTCATGGCCGCGCGAGGTCTTGGTGGGAACGGTGGGCACGGGCATCAGGGATCACGGGTCGAAGGCACCATTGTGGCGCGAGAACTGGTAACCGTCAGTGGTCACTTCGCTCGCGTACACAGGCGGGTTGAAGGCCGGATCGGACGGCACTCGCCCCTGTCATCGGCCCCTCGGCGCCGGCCTGTAGGGCGAGGCGCCCCGGGTACACACCCGGTTTCAACTCGAGCGTTCCAGATCAGAAGCGGCTGCGCGCCTTGCGCTTGTCGAGTTCGAGCAACTGGTTCTTGATCAGCGCCTGCAGCACGCGCAAGTTCGCCTCGGTCAGGCTGATGACGCTGGACGGCTCGTCGTCGTGGTTGGTCACCGTCTGCGCCAGTGCATCGACCTTCAGGTGCACCATGCCGTGGACGTCGTGGGCCATGGATTTGACGCGCTGGATTTCGATGTTGTGGGTCTTCATGAACGCTCTCCGCAGGCCCGCTGGCCGGACCAAGGGCGGCAGCGTACCGCAGGCGGGGCGCTGCGCTCGGCGGTTGGCAACAAAGATGCAGGAATTGTGCAGATGAAGCACGCTGTCGCTGCATAAAGCAACTCTACCGTCCACGGTGCATTTCATCCCAAGCCCAAGCAACCGTTCTCTGGAGCCAGCACCGTGACCCAAGCCCCTTCGCGCGCAGTTCAACTCCTCCGATCCCTTCTACAGGTCGGGCCGCTGCTGATCGTCGCCGCCTGCGGCGGCAACGGTTCGTCGTCCAGTGCGACGGCACCCGGCACGCCGACACTGGATTCGGCAACAGCCGGCGACACCCAGGCGGTGCTGGCGTTCACGGCGTCGACCAGCGGCGGGACGGCGACGACCTACAGCGGTGACTGCAAGGTCGGCACCACCACGAAATCCATCACTGGTTCCAGCAGCCCGATCACCGTGACCGGGATGACGAACGGGACCGCCTACACCTGCACGGTGACGGCGAGCAATTCGGCGGGGTCGGCGACGTCGACGAGCAAGAGCGTGACGCCGGTGGCGGCGTCTTCGGGGGGATCGACCGGTGGATCGACAGGCGGATCGACTTCAACGTTGGACACGACCAAGTTGCCCCGGGGGGACCTCTACATGACGACGACGACACCGCAGGTCGGGTATCTCTATCTCTGCTCCTCAAACGCCGGCAAGTATCAAAAGGGCGATGCAGGCCCCTGGTTCAACGGCACAAACAGTGGAACCACCACCACCGCCACCACTTGGGATCTGACCAAGAAGCTCTACCTCTCGGCCACAAAGGCGGCCACGGGGGCGTTGAGTTCCACCTTCTCCGTCAGCAGTTGGCCAAGCATCAGCGGAAATGGCCTGCCCGGTCACGACACCGGCGACTTTCCTATCACTGACGCCACCCTCAAGACATACGACGGCAATCCCAACTCGACCAAATCGAAAACCATCGCCTGGGGTTTGCCGAGCACGCCGACCTACCACGACACACCAAGCTGTGTCGGCTATGGCGCGATCGGTGTCTTCCTGACCGGCGCACGACTCTTTGCCGCAACAGACGCCGTCTCACGGGACGCCCGTGCGTGGGAAATCACCGATACCTGCGGCGGACATCCGTCGACCGATGCGTACCACTACCACAGCCTTCCCGCATGTGGCCTGACCGCCGATGTGGCAGGCCAGCACTCGGCATTGGTCGGCTATGCCAGCGATGGCTTCGGCATCTACGGCAATCTCGGCGAGGGCGGCACGCCGCTGAAGAGTTCCGATCTGGACAAGTGCCATGGCCACACTCACGCCGGAGCGTCAACGTCCGAGTATCACTACCACACGACCGACGACTTCCCCTACACCGTCGGCTGCTTCCGCGGCACGGCAGCCACGACGAACTGAGCGACAAGCCCAGGCCCTGGCACCATGAAGAGACGGCTCTTGAGGATCGCGCTGGCTTCCGGCTTCTTGCTGGTGGCCGGCGCTGCATGGTCGCTCTGGCTCGACTGGCGAAATCCGGGATCGGCCCTGGTGCACGACACGCTGCCCTTCTACGCGTCGGCCGACCTGCGCCCACGCTGGGATCGCGTCTCGTCGGTGCTCCAGGTCGATGGGTTCGAGTTCACCGACCAGCGCAAGACAGCCATCGACGATCGCTTGCTCGACAACGGCCCGACCGTCGTCAACCTGTTCTTCGCCGGCTGCGTGTCGGTGTGCCCGGTGTCGATGGACCTGCTGCGCACGCTTCAGGCGAGCTTGGGGAGCCAGGCGCCCAGGTTCGTGTCGCTGACGGTCTCACCGCTCACCGACGACGTGCGAGCCCTGGCCGACTACGCCGGCAAGTTCGGATTGCCCAAGGATTGGGTGCTGCTGACGGGACATCCGCAAGCCGTCGAGGCCTGGGCGCGCCGCAGCCTCTACTCCGACGTCACGAAGATCGGCCCGGACGGCCTGCCGCCCCACACCGAGCGCGCGTTCCTGATCGACCGGGGACACCGCATCCGCGGCATCTACGACGCGCGCTCGCCACACGAGATGGTGCGGCTGCGCTACGACATCGCCCGGCTGAGGCAGGAGGAGGCTCCCGCCTTCGCCGATCAGTCGATCTCGCCGTCTTCGCCATCCGAGGTCGCGGCCGTCGTGAGGCGATAGCCCTTGCCGCGGATGGCCACGATTCGAACCGCATCGGCACCGACCTCGCGCAGCCGCTGGCGCAGCCGCGACACATGCGCATCGACGACACGCGTGCCACCGATGCGGCCTGCCTTGGTCGCCGGAATGACGGCCTCGATGTCGGCTCGGCTGACCGGATGCGGCGCCCGATCGAGCAACAGCTTCAAGGTGTACAGCGACGAGATTCCCAGCGCGAACGGCACGCCTCGCACGTTGCAGGTCAGGCTCGCGGTATCAACCGTCAGCCCGGTGTCGCCCATCGCATCGTCGGCGCGAGCGACGCAGCCTTTGTGGATCCGCTGCCCGGCGTGCCGGATCAGCACGGCCAGCGCTTCTTCATGGGCCAGGTCGCCCCAGACGTGATCGAAGCCGAGTTCCAGCGCGAGCAGATGCACCAGGCTGCCGAAGGTCGGACCGTACAAGGCCACCGACGACACGCCCGCATCGCGCAGGGCTTCGAGCACGGCACCGAGCGGGACGTCGAGGCCGTTGGCCGCAACGATCGCCAGCTGGGCCGGGCCGGGGCGCGGCGCATGCACGATCACGTCGGCCACCGAGGCCACCAGGCACGCGCGTCCGAGGCTGGCGCAGACCCGCCGGAACCTCGCGCGATGCCGCTCGTCCTGTGCCACGACGAACACGGTGTCTGCCGGCGACGCGGCCGGCATGTCCATCGGTGTCTCGTCGGGCGCTTCGATCGCAGCATTCGTCGCTCCGCCTGCGCCGATGCCGGCCAAGGCGTCAGGCACCGCGCCTGCGGGGTTCGCGCAGGGCAGGCTCAACAGAAGAGGCTGCTCATCGGTGCGCCGGTGCAAGGTGTTCAGGGTATCCAAGGTAGTGGTCATGAAAGCTCGATCGATAGCGGCAGTCTCACGCCCCGCAGGCGCGACCATCCGGTGACCAGCAGGGCAAGCTTGCGTTGGCCGCGTTGCCCGTCTGGGGAAGGGAGATCGTCTGTTGGCGCCCTTTTTCGTCGGTGCGGTACTGGTAGCCCGCCATCGGCCCGTGGCCGACGGCATCGAGCGTGTAACCGCGTCCGTCACCACTGAGTGAGCAGTGAACCGAGAAATGTTCCACCTCGGCATCCGGAATCGCACATTTCCCGCCGCCCCCGTACTGCTGCTTGCGCTGGAAGAACTTTTCCAGCTGGATGCTGGCCACCGACAGTTCCATCAGCGCGGGCATGGCGCGCGATTTCTGGACCTGGGCGCTGTATCCGGGCAGCGCCACCGCCAGCGTCACCAGCGCGACCGCGAGGACCACGCTCAGTTCAACCAGGGTGAAGCCGCGAGAAGTCGTGTAGGTGGAAGTCATGGTTGCAATTTGTTGCGAGTTGGTGGGGTCGAATCATCGGGGTAACAGAATGCGAATGCCACCCACAAGTGCCCGTTTCGAGGGCAGCAAATGTCAACGATTGCGAACCCTCGTTGCCAAGTCGAGGCCTCTGCACCGAGCATGCACATACCTGCGCTTTGGACCCTGTCATCGCGCCGGCACAGGCCGACAACACCGACACCACTCCACGATCAACGACATCCCGCCATGCGCTTGCGAATGGTTCATCAATTGGCGCTGCTGCTGCTGGCAACGGTCACGCTGTCGGTGCTGTGCGTCATCGTCGGCGCGCTGCTCAGCCTGAGCGGTGGCGCATCCGACTACGTCCACGATCGCGAATCGCGCCGGTTGAATCGTTTTGCGGTCTACGTCGGCGAGCAGGCGAGTGCCCGCGGCGGTTTGCCGGCGGTGGCCTCCGATTTCGACGACATGCGCAGGCTGGTCGACGGCTTTCTCGCTCGCGAAGCCGACCCGCAGGAACCCGACATAGGCTCCCAGACCAGCCGGGTTCGGCAACCCGGCTTCGCGGGCCGCATCCGGATCCTCGACGCCAACGGCATGCGGGTGGCGGGCAGTCCCGCGGAACCGAGCGGCCGCACGCTGGCCCGCGAAATCCTCGTCAACGGCCGCGCGGTGGGCTCGGCCCTGCTGGACCTCGGCGATCAGACCAGCGACTCCGACATCGATTTCCTGCGCAGCCAGTACCAAGGTGTCGCGGTGGCCGCCCTCGTGTCACTGGCCGTCTCGATCGGCCTGGCCATGCGCGTCGCCCGCCGATGGAGCCGGCCGCTCGGCGCGCTGCAGGAGGTGACACGCAAGCTCGCCGGCGGCCACTTCGAATCGACCGAACCGTCATTCGATGGCCCGGAAGAGATCGTGCAGCTGTCGCACGACGTGTCGGCGATGGCGAACTCGCTGCGCCGCCTGGAGCTGACCCGCCGCAAGTGGATGGCCCAGATCTCCCATGAACTGCGCACGCCGCTGTCCGTGCTGCAAGGCGAGATCGAATCGATGGAAGACGGTGCACGCGAACCCAACCGCGCGCTCGTGATGAACCTCGGCGAAGAGATTCGCCACATGGTGCGCATCGTCGATGACCTGCACCTGCTGGCGGTCGCGGACCTCGGCAGCCTGCCTTGCCACAAGGTCGACCTGGATCCGCTGGACACGCTGGAGTACGTCGTTGCAAAGCTCGTCCGCCATCCATCCCTCGACGGCCTGGAGGTCGACGTGAATGCTGCCGCACCGCGCGTCGTGCGGGCCTCGTGGGACCCGGTGCGCATCGAGCAGGTGCTGCGGAACCTGCTGACCAACAGCGGCCGCTACACGTCGCGCCCGGGACGCGTGCGCGTGGCCTGGGCGCTGTCCGAGGACGCTCGGCAGATGCGGTTGACGGTCGAAGACTCGGCGCCTTGCGTCGACCCGGCCGACATCCCCCACATCTTCGAGCCGCTCTTCCGCGGTGACCGGTCCCGCCAGCGCAGCGGAACAGGCAGCGGGCTGGGCCTGGCGATCGTGCGTGCCATCGTGATCGCCCACGGTGGCACGGTCGACGCCAGCCCGTCCGCCTGGGGCGGCCTGGCCATGCAAGTGATGCTTCCGGTGAAGGCGCAGCAGCAAGGAGCCCCCGCGTGAACACCTCGATGGACACCACCCCGATCCTCATCGCCGAGGACGACGTGAAGATCGCCGACATGCTCGGCAACTACCTGCGGGCCCAGGGCTGGCAGACGCTGGTGGTCCACAACGGCATCGCCGCGGTGAACGAGGTGCGCATGCAGCGCGCGTCGATCCTGCTGCTCGACCTGATGCTGCCGGGGCTCGACGGCCTCGAGGTGTGCCGCTCGATCCGCGAGTTTTCCTCGGTGCCGATCATCATGCTGACGGCCCGCATCGACGAAGTCGATCGCCTGCTCGGCCTGGAAGCCGGCGCGGACGACTATGTCTGCAAGCCGTTCAGCCCGCGCGAGGTCGCGGCGCGCGTGAAGGCGCAATGGCGGCGCGTCACCGGCCAGTTCCGCACCATGTCGCACGGCGGCTTCGACGTCAACGAGGCGGCGCAGCGCATCCTGTGGCAAGGCCGCGCGCTCGACCTGACGACCTCCGAATACCGCATCCTGCGTGCACTGCTGGTGCGCGCCGGCGCCATCCTGTCACGCGCGCAACTGCTCGATGCGGTGCGGCAGGACTTTCGCGACACGGCCGATCGCACCGTCGACAGCCACATCCGCAACCTGCGGCGCAAGCTCGAGGAGGTGCGGCCGCAGGGCTCCGGCATCGTCGCGGTGTACGGCGTCGGCTACCGCTTCGACCCTTGACGCGCAACCCGTGTGTGCCCTGCCCACAGAGGCCTGTTTTCAGGTATGTTCAAACCCAGGGATCGGCCTCGCAGGCCGCCCGATCGTTCCGGGGGACCCGATGAAAGTCGCAATCGTTGACGACGATCCTTCACAGGTCGACTTGATCTCGCATGCCATCTCCAGCCTCGGGCACGACTGCCAAGGGTTCGAGCGCGGCCAGGCCCTGATCCGGCAGATGCGGCGTGACACCTTCGACTTCCTGGTCCTCGACTGGCACCTGCCCGACATGACCGGGCCTGAGATCGTGACCTGGGTCCGCAACAAGGTCGAGCACCGCATCCCGATCCTCTTCGTGACGAATCGCAATGAAGAACGCGACCTGATGGACGCGTTGGCCAACGGCGCCGACGACTACCTGACCAAGCCGGTGCGTGTCGGCGAACTGGCCGCCCGCGTGAACGCGCTGATGCGCCGCAGCTACCCCGTCGTCACGAGCGAGATCGAAGCCTTCGGCCGCTACAGCTTCGACACCCGACGCCGCGTGCTGTCGATCGAAGGGCAAACGATCGAGTTGAAGCAGAAGGAGTACGAGCTGGCGCACTTCCTGTTCCACAACGTGGGTCGGTTGTTGTCGAGGCAGCACCTGCTCGAGAAGGTGTGGGGCGTGAACCCCGAGATCTGGTCGCGAAGCCTGGACACGCATGTCTCGAACCTTCGCAACAAGCTCGGCTTGCGGCCTTCGTCCGGCTACCGGCTCAGCGCCGTCTACGGCGTGGGGTACCGGCTCGAGACGCTGGACGAATCCGGGGCGACCGCGGCGCTGCCCGTGTCCGAATCCGGCTCGCCCGACTGAAGCCCGGGCAGGTACAGGCTCATCGTCAGACCCTGCGTGGCCGCGCGTCGCTGACGCAGCATGCCGCCGTGCCGGCGCGCCACCAGTTCGGCGAACCCCAGCGCGTAGTCGCCCTCGGCCGGCAGCACCGGCACGCCCTCGCCGGCGTCGCTGCCCGGCATCGACGAGAAGCTCAGGCCCGGCGTCGCGCCGTGGTCGGTCACCTCGACGGCCGTGCCCGTGGCACTGCGAACGACGCTGCATTGGATGCTCGCCCCACCCGGGCTTCGCCCGAGCGCATGCCGCAGCAGATGGCCGATCGCCCGCTGCAGCAGCTGGGCATCGCCCGCGACGTACACCGGCCCCCCAGCGGCCTGCGGGCGGCGGATCGTGACCCGGCGTTCGCGGGAGCGTTCCCACAGATCGTCGACCGCCTCGGCCGCCACATCGTTCAGGTCGAGCGTCTCGCAACGCAGCTCGGCCTGCTGCGCCCGCACATAGCGCACGAAGTTGTCGGCCATGGCCAGGGCGGTGATCGAGTTGCTTTCGACCTGCGAGAGCAGATCGGCTTCGCTGGTCGAGCCTTGGCGAAGGCGCCACAGCTCGACCACGCTGAGGATGGTGGAATGCGGTGCGCGCAGGTCGTGGTTGAGCAGCCGCAGCGCCGCGTCGAGCTGCTGCTGCGCCAGTTGTTCGGCGGTGCAGTCGTGCACCGACACGCTCCAACCGGACACGCTGCCGAACACCCCGAACCGCGGTGTCGCCCGGACGATGAGACGACGATGCTGCGCATCTTGCGACTCRCATTCGAAACCGTGCTGCGGCACTTCGTCTTGCGGCCACACGGCCGAGCGGTCGCTGAGGCGGACCGTGCCGCTGAAGACATCGGCGATGGCTCGTCCGTGGAGTGGACCGACGCCCGGCCCGTTGAAACACGCCACCGCGGCAGCGTTCGCGTGATCGATGCGACCCGCGGCATCCACCAGCAGCATCGGGCCCAGATGGGCATCGGCGACGGCACGGCGATGGGTGTGCGGGCTCAGCATCGGGCCGCTGCGCCCGAATGCCGACAGGTGCTGCAGAAGCCCCTGCCAGCCGCCGCGCCCCACCGGCCTCGCCCCCGTGGTGGTGGGCACCTTGTCCGGTCGTGACGGTGAGGCTGACATAAGTTCATTGTGGGCGCCGCCCTCGGCGCTTTGCAAGGCCAAACCGAAGCTTTGCCGGCGGCCCGGCCGCCTCAATCGCCAACAACTGTCAACTCGCCGCGGCGTTTCGCGGAGGGCCGAATTAAGTCACGCGCCACCCCAACAGCTCGCCTGATGCCGTGCCGAAATGGCGGGCACGATGCCTCTGCGTTGCTCCTCCCTCGTCCCTCCAAGGGCGTTCCCATGACCCTCGACATGTCGTCGTCCAACATCGCTGCCTCGCCCGCTGCGCCCGCCCCGGCCGCGCGGCGATTCCGCCCGCTGGTGTCGCGCACGCTCGCCGCCATCGCGTTGAGCTGCCTGGTGTGCTCGGGGCTGTCGCTCGGGTTGCACGCCTGGCTCGCGTTCAGCGCGCAGGCCGACGACGAGCAATCGATGGCGCGCGACATCGCCGCCACGCGCCTGCCCCGCCTGGCCGATGCCCTGCGCCGACACGACGGCAGCGCGATCCAGCACGAGCTCGACCTGATCTCCCGCTACCCGCGCCTGGTAAACGCGCGGCTGTTCGCCGAGACGGGTGCCAGCTACGCGGCCGGCGTGCCGTCCGACCTGCCCGGCGCGCCACAAGGCGTGCTGCACGACGTGCTGCCGCGCGCGGCGCTGCGCGGCGTCGAGATGCCGATCGCCGCGGCAGGCGCCGATCCTGCGGTGCTGGGCCGGCTCGAACTCGACTTCGACCGCAGCGGCCTGTCGGCCGAGGTGCGCCGCAGCGTCGCGCGAACGGCCGTCGCGATCGTGCTGCCGGCCGTGTTGCTCGCGCTGCTGGTGGCCTGGATGCTGCACCGCGACATCTCCCGCGGCCTGCGCATGATCGCCCGGCAGGCGGCCTTGCTGAAGCCCGAAGAACTCGGCCCGCCGCCGACCTGGCCGCGCCCGCAGCGCCGCTGGCGCGACGAGATCGACCTGGTGGCCGACAGCTTCCAGCAACTGCACCACGGCATCGCACGTTATGTCGGCGAACGCGACCGCGCGCTGCGCAGGCTCGGTGCCGAGCGCGACCGCCTCGAGAGTGCGGTGCAGCAACGCACCGCCGACCTGACGCGGCTGAACCGGGTGCTCGAATCGGCCTCGCGGCTGTCGGCCCGCCTGATCTACCTGCCGCCCGACGCCTATCCGCTGGCGCTTCGCATGGCGCTGGCCGACATCGCCGAACTGCTGGGCGCCCGCGCCTGCGCACTGGCCGAACGCGGCGAGGCCCGCCGCTGGGCCTGGACCTTCAGCGGCGGCCCTGGTGCCTGCCCGGCCGAAGGCACCGAGCTGCCGCCGCTGTTCCCGGTCGACGGCTGGCAGATGCAGTGGTGCACCGAGAGCAGCGACTGCCACGAATCGCGCGCGCTGCTGCACGGCTGCGCCGCCGCCTCGCTGCAGGTGTGCCGGCACGATGCCACCGACAGCGGCCAGTTGCTGGCCTGCCTGGACCTGCCGCAGGCGGTCGAGGAGCGCGAGATCGCGCTGATCGCCAAGCCGCTGTTCGGCGCGCTCGCGCGCTGGCGCGACCTGGCGCAGCTGGAGCAGGCGCGCCGCGAGCTGCTGCACCAGTCGCGCAGCGATGCGCTCACCGGCCTGGCGAACCGCCGCGCGTTCGACGAGCGCAAGCTGGAAGAAGTCCGCCGCGCCTGGCGTTCGCAGCGCCCGCTGACGCTGGTGATGGTCGACATCGATCACTTCAAGCGCTTCAACGACCGCTACGGGCACGCGGCCGGCGACGACTGCCTGGCGCGCGTCGCGCGGGCGATCGGTGCGGCCTTCGAGCGCGGTGGCGAATGCGCGGCCCGCATCGGTGGCGAGGAGTTCGCGATCCTGCTGCCCGACGTCAGCCCGGCCGACGCCGAGCGCCGCTGCGGGCGCATCCGCCAGACCCTCCACCACATGGCGATCCCGCATGCCGATTCTTCGCTCGGCATCGTCACGGTCAGCATGGGCATCGCCGCGCTGTGCCTGACCGAGCGACCGCCGCCCGACATCGCCTTCGACCGGCTGCTCAAGCGCGCCGACATGGCGCTCTACGGCGCGAAGTCGGCCGGCCGCGACGGCATCGTGATGCTGATGTGAATTCCTAGCGCCCCACCCAGGGCGCGATGAACTCGATCAAGCGTTGCCGGGAGCGCTGCAGCGCCTCGGGATTGCCGCCGACGTGCACGCCCTCGCCGGGATGCAGCCCRTTCGGCACCTCCTTGCGCACGCGCACCGGCGCGTGCGAATCAAAGCCGTGGTACGCACCGGCATAGGCCTCGATCTGCACCGCGGGAGAACCCGCGCCACTGTCGACCGCTGCCTGCGCCGCCAACGCGTGGCAGGGCGCGGCGGGCGTCCAGTCGTCGGCCTCGCCGACCAGCACCAGCAGCGGGGCCGACGGCTGGTAGCCGCGCCGCAGGTCGGCCTCGCAGCCGGGGTAGAACGCGACCGCGAAGGCCGGCTGCAGCGGCGCATCGCGCACCTCGCGCTGCCGCAGGTTGGTGGTCGACAGCACGGTGCTGCCGCCGTTCGACCAGCCGACCAGCCCCAGCCGCTGCGCATCCACATCAGGCCGCTGCGCAAGCCAGTGCAGCGACGCGAGCGCATCGAGCCGGCGGTTGGCCTGCGTCACCTGCCGGGTGCCGATGCGCTGCGTGCACAGCTCGGTCTCGCCGCGCGGCGTCAGCGAATCCACCACCAGCGCATGCATGCCCTGCTGGTTGAACAGCTGCGCGTACTCGCGCATGCGCTCGCCGAGCCGGCCGCGGTGGTCGTACGGGCCGCTGCAGCCGTGCATCAGCACGACCGCCGGCGCCTGCCGCTTGTCGACGCCGAACCACCAGGCCTTCAGCGTGACGACCTGGCCGCCGCGGTGGTCGAGGCTGTCGAAGGCGACCTCCGTCTGCGCCTGTGCGCCGAACATCGCCGCGCAGCCGACAGCGACCAGCCAGCGCAACCCGCGGATCATGGCTTCAGCCCGTCGGGCGCGATGCCCGTCGCCGCCGGCAACGGCGAGAAGTGGAGAGCCTGAGTGCCCGGCGCGGCGCTGAGCGTCGTCACCGAGCCGATGCCGAAATCCTGCGAACCGCCGACGCGCCGGTAGCGCCATTGCATCTGGGTGCGCCAGGCACCGGAACGTTCGATGCTGCGCTCCACCTGCAACTGCACGCGGGCGCCCTTGCCGGCCAGTTCGCCGGTCATCTCGACGAGCGCCAGCCGCAGCCCCGGCCCGGCGAGCCGCTCGGCCCACACCATGCAGCGCGCGCCCTGCGCGGCCACCAGCAGCACGCGGCTGTCGCTGCCGGGCGCGGCGAGCACCGTGCCCGGCTCGCCGGCGAGCAATTCATCGGTGGAGCCGCGCATCGGGTCGACCGGCGAGAAGCCCTGCGCGAGGGCCCAGTCGACCGCGGCGGCGGCCTGGCCTTCGGTCTGGATGCAGGCCTCGCGGAACAGGCGGGCCACCGCGCGCGGATCGGCCCAGAGCGAAGCCAGCGGCAGGCTCCCGGGGGCCGGTTCGGCGCCCGCGGGCGGCGGCGCCAGTGGCGTGATCAATTCGGCCGCCGAGGTCACCGGAAAAGTCACCGCCGGTTCCACGACCGACGGTGCCACAGACTGCGCGAGCGACACCCCGGGCAGCGCCACCCACAACGCAAGCATCGCCGCCTGCCCGATGTCCGCGATGACGGACCGATTGCCTCTGACCATGCTCACGCCTTGCCCTTCCGTTGCTGCCGCGCGTTACCGCGTTGCCGAGGGCGCGATGGTCGCACAGGCCGGGTCGCGGGGCGGGCTCCGTCAGTCCTTCCAGGCGTGCGGCGAATCGTCGACGAACGGCTCGCCGACCTGCGACGGTGCGCCCTCGTCCAGGTAGACCTTCTCCACGCGCGACCCGAGCTTGACGCTCAGCTCCGAGACGCCGGAACCGTGCATCTTCGAGAACTGGTTGACGCTGATGCCGTCGCCGAGCACGGTCACCATCCGGCCCGGCTTGCGCAGGTCGGCCGGCACGTCGTCGAGCTTGACCTGCGATTGGTCCATCGAGGTCGAGCCGATGAACTCTGCCTTGTGCTGTCCGACCAGCGCGTGGGGACGCGGCGGGTCCCCCTCCTTGTTGCCGTTGCTGCGCCTCGGTGCACCTTCGGTGTAGCCCCAGGCGATCGCGCCGTGCACTTCCGGGTCGCCCTTCACCGTGTAGTTGCTGCCGTAGCCGATCTGCGAGCCCGTCTCGGCGACATCCACCTGGCGGAGCTTGGCCTCGATCTTCAGCGTCGGCTCCAGCGGATGGTTCTCATCGCCGAACGGTGCCTGGCCGTGGAAGGTCGCGCCCATGCGCACCATGTCCTTGTGCAGCTCCTTGCCGAGGAAGACCGTCGACGAGGCGCCGATCGATTCGTCGATGCCGGGGAACTGCTCGGCGATCCAGTTGAACGTCTCCAGCTGCTGCTGCGTCTTGTGGCCGGCAACATGCTCGTACAGCGTCGAGCCCTCGAGCGGCTGCGCGATGTCGGAGTCGGACAGGTGCGACATCACCAGCTTGATGTCCAGGTTGGGCAACTGCCCCGAGCGCCACAGCTCGGCCAGGTCGGCCACGCGCTTGTCGCGGATGCCGGCGCGCGTCATCCCGGTATCGAACTGCAGCACGGCCGGCAGCTTGCGGTTCGCCGCCTCGCCTGCCGCGTTCCACATCTTCACCTCGTCGACGCCGTTGAGCACCGGCGTGATCTTGTGGTTGATCAGGTAGCGCAGGTCTTCACCGGGGGCGATGCCATCGAGCATGTTGATCGCGACGCCCTTCTCCAGGTCCGGCCGTTGCGCCTTGAGCGCCGCGCGCAGGTCCGCCGCTTCCCCGGCGCTGGCCACGAAGAAGTCTCTGCAGCCTTCGGAGAGGGCCACCATCGCGATCTTGACGCGTTCCTCGTCCATGCCGGGGCCCTGGGTCTGGTCCAGGCCGTAGCCGCTGGCCTTGACGACGGCGGCCATGCGCCGGCCCGGGATCCATTTGGGTTCGGTGGCAGTCGGGTCGCTGTAGTCCGGGCGAGGGCCGGCGCCGATCATGGCCAGGCCAAGGCGGATGTTGCGCCGCATCGCACCGCAGTCGATGGTGGCGCGGGCGCGGATGAAGGTACGTCGTTGCGCGGCGTCGGTGGCCTTCTCCGCGGCGACTGCTTCTGCGGCCTCGGCCGCCTCGGCTCAGCTCGGCTCGGTGCCGGTGCCTTGCCTCGACGATTCGGGATGGATCACGCGGCTGCTGAACGCTTCGGCGTTGTTGCGCCTGGCTGAAAAGGTGCTGAACATGTCGGACCTTTCTGTTCGGATGGAAGGGTGACGAAGAAGGCGATGGCGGCGTCGCGCGCTCAGGCGGCCGACGAGGTCGACGCGTCCTGCGGGCCGGGCCGGCGCAGCGTCAGCTGCATGTCCTGTTGCCGGTTGACGGTCGCCTCGTTCGTCATGTCGACATTCGGGTGCGCGTAGGTGCTCACGCTGGCGGTGTCACTGTCGCGATCTCCGGCGCCGGCGGATTCGGCATCCTCGATCCTGGCCCGGCGTTCCGGATCCGGCTGCGCGGCGCCTGCGTTCGCGAAGTCGTAGTACAGCACCCCGCTCCAGACCGCGCCGGCCAGCGCGCTCAAGAGATCCTGCACCATCGTGGGCTTCCTGGCCATGGAAGGCCCGATGACCGACAGGAAGCTGATGGTCAGCGCCAGAATGGCCGTCCGCACGGCCCAGGGGCCGAAGGCCGTGTTCGCCAGGTAGCCCTTCTGCAAGCCGACGTTCTTGATGTTGAGTTCCAGCGCGTGGGTGTCCTCGCCTGCGTTCATGGCCGAGCGCAGCGCCGGGATTCCCTGGAACATCAGATCCTCGCCGACCTCGCCGAGCAGGTTCAGGCCGCCGCGGATGAGGGCGTTCTTCACCTGATCGGCGGCGCTCGTCCCTGCATGCCAGGCGGCCGGGCCCGACGGCGACGCCAGCCTCGACATGCCGAAGCTCACGAAGGCCTGGTCCAGCATGTAGAACAGGCTCATCGCACCGAAGTGTTTCCGGTCCGGCGACTTGCCCTCGGTGTGTGGGTTGTTCAGTCGCAACCACGACTGCACCCCGGGGTCTCGCCAGGCGGCATAGAGGGTGAATCCGATGTGCAGCGAGGCCGAGTCGCCGAGCGTGCCGTCGTGCGCGTTCGCAATGATTTCGGCGACGCCCGCGGCCAACGAGGTGCCGCCCATGATCAGGCGCGACTGCGCGGTCGACGCCGTGCCGGTTCCAGCCCGCTTGTCGCGCACGTGGCCGGCCGTCAGCAGACCGAGCGCGAGGCCCTGGCCGAACAGAAAGCCCAGGAGGGCCTTGACCTCCGACGAGACGTTGCCCTTCTGAAGTGCGGCCTCGAGCAGAAAGGTGCCGCCCTGGCGCGCCGCCGTCGACATGAACACTGACGGGATGTTGCGCATGATGACGACGCCGCCCGAGGCCAGGCCCTTGCCCAAGGTGCTGGTGAAGTCCTTGTTGGCAGCCACCCGGCCCGGAAAGGCCATCGCCGCCGAGGCCATCTGCCTGGCCTGGTCCATCCGCGACGGTTGGGCCGGCGGGGTCGAGCCGTCGTCATGCACCGACGGGTCGCGCGGCGGATGCCCCTCGATGATGAGGTCGCGCAGTGCAGCGGCCGCCGCATCATGGTCCGGCGTGTTGCCGCCCGGGGAGAACATCTCCTGCAGCGCGACGCCCAGCGCGTCCTCGGGCCGGTGGCCGCTGGCGACGAAGCTCTCCAGCTCCGCGTTGACRACATCCATGTCGATGCCGTCGTGGAACTCCTGCCTCGCCTGCTCGACATCGGCCACGGTGATCTCCGCGGGCGACCGGGTCAGCGGCGGCGTGTCGGACTTCGCCGGCGTCTTCTTCGTCAATGCCCCGTGCGTCGCGGCCCGCTTCACGGTGCCCGCGTCCGTCGAGCGGCGCGGTGCCATCGAACCGGTCTTCTGGCTGCCGCGCGAGTTGCTGCGGCTCACGGGCTTCGGCAGGCCCGCGTCTTCCGCTTTCTCGACATGCTGCGAGTTGGCGCGGGAAAGGGTCGGCTGCTTCGGCGTCGTCGGCAGCGGGATGTCGGCCGGATTCGGCAGCGACGATGTCGAGGACTTGCGCGCGACGCTGGAGGGCGCGGTTGGAATTGACATGGCAGAACCTTCGGGTGGGGTGGTGTTGGCGGTACCCGAACGATTCTTGCCATCACGTTACTGACGGTTGCGTGACATGCGAAGCCGCGTTCGCGCCACCGAAGCCGCCCGCCTCTCACCCCCTCCGGTCATCACGCCGTCATCAGACCGCCGGCGTCGGCCCGCTGAGGGCCTTGCGCAGCCGCCCCGGCGCCATGCCGTACAGCTGCTGGAAGTGCCGGATGAAGTGCGAGGCGTCCGAGAAGCCGCTCTCGCCGGCGATCGTCACCACCGGCAGGTCGGTGGTGGTCAGCAGGTAGCGCGCGTACTTGAGCCGCGAGTTGCGGTAGTGCTCCGACGGGCTCGCGCCGGTCTCGGCGAGGAACACCCGCTCCAGCTGCCGGCTGCTCGACTTCACCAGCCGCGCGATCACCGCGATCTCCAGCGGCGTCGTGATGTTCTTCTCCATCAGCACGATGGCCTGGCGCAGCTTCTCGTGGTCGCTCGACTCGTAGCCCAGCGCATGCCGGCGCGCCACGTGGCTCGCGGTCTTCTCGGCGTTCACCGTCATCTGGTGCACCACCTTGGCCGCGCGATCGGCGCCGCAATGCACCCGCACCAGCTCGGCCGCCAGCTCGACGATCGAGATGCCGCCGGCGCAAGTGATGCGGTTCGAGCCGATCGCATAGTGCGAGCGCGTCTCGAACGCCAGGCCCGGGTGCATCGCCTGCCAGTCGTCGACATGGAACGGGTGGATGCACGGCGCGTGGCCGTTCAGCAGCTCGAAGCGCGCCAGCACGAAGCTGCCGGTGCAGATGCCGATCAGCGGCACCTGGGCCGCCGCCACCGAGCGCAGGAACGACACATAGCGCGTGTCGGCGCTGCCGATCTGCGGCAGCAGCCCGCCGATCACCGCGACGTAGTCGTAGTCGACCGGTGCCGACAGCGGCAGGTCGACCGGCACCCGCACGCCGCAGCTCGCGGTCACCGATTCGCCGGGCGTGCCGAGGATGGCCCATGAGCAACGGTTCTGCCGGCTCTGGTCGCCCAGGTCGGCGGCATGGCGCAGGCCATCGCACAGGCCGGCCAGCGACAGCAGCGGGAAACCGGGCCACAGCAGGATGCCGACGCGCAACTCGGCCTTCGAGGCCGACTTCTTGCCCGGGCGGCTCGGCTGCTCGCTGTGGTCGAGCCGATCGACCAGCGAGCGCGCCTCATCGGTGCGCGGTTCGTCGGCCAGGGTTTTCCCGGAATGTCGCATCCGTTCAATATAGCCGCAGCGCCCTGCCATGCCGTTGCGGGGATCGTCCCTAGCATCTCCTTCGTCGCAATCAGTACGCACGACGGGGACACATGAAAGACACACTGCTGACGGTCAAGGGCCTGAAGAAGAGCTACGGTTCGGCCGAGGTGCTCAAGGACATCTCGTTCCAGTTGCAGCGGGGCGAAACGCTCTCGCTGATCGGCCCCAGCGGCTCCGGCAAATCGACCTGCCTGCGCTGCGTCAACTTCCTCGAGAAGCCGAGCGGCGGCGAGATCGTGCTCGAAGGCGAGCGCATCGGAACGGTGCGCACCGGCGACGGGCGCGAACGCATCATGAGCGACCGCGAACTCGCACCGCAACGCAGCGAGATCGGGATGGTGTTCCAGGGCTTCTACCTGTGGCCGCACTTGAACGTACGCGACAACGTCGCGCTCGCGTCGATCAAGGCCGGCGGCATGCCGCGCGCCGAGGCGTACGAGCTGGCCGAGCAGATGCTCGAGAAGGTGCACCTGCGCCACAAGGCCGACGAGTACCCCGAGCGCCTGTCCGGCGGCCAGCAGCAGCGGGTGGCGATCGCCCGTGCGCTGGCCCAGAAGCCCAAGCTGATCCTGTTCGACGAGCCGACCTCGGCGCTCGACCCCGAGCTGGTCGGCGAGGTGCTGGGCGTGATCCGCGAGCTGGCCGAGGAAGGCCGCTCGATGATCCTGGTGACGCACGAGATCCGCTTCGCCCGCGACGTGGCCGACCGGGTGATCTTCATGGACGGCGGCGTGATCGTCGAGGAAGGCCCGGCGGCCGACGTGATCAACCGCCCCGTGAAGGAGCGCACGCGCGCCTTCCTCGGCCAGGTCGGTGAAGCCTCCGGGCTGGCCAAGTGATGCTGGACGCCCTGCCCACCATCGTGCTGACGCTGCTCGAGGGCGCCGTCACCGCCGCGCAGGTCGCGCTCGGCGCCGCGCTGATCGCGTTCACGCTCGGCCTGCTGCTCGCGCTGCTCAATGTGTTCACCGCGCTCGCCGTGGTCCGCACCGCGATCGGCGTGTACGTCGAATGGATGCGCAACGTGCCGGCGCTCGCCCACCTGTTCATCCTGTACTTCGGCCTCGCGTCGATCGGCGTGCGCTTCTCGCCGAAGGGCGCGGCCATCGTCGGCCTCGGCCTGGTCGGCGCGGCCGTGCTGTGCGACGTGTTCAGCGCCGGCATGCGCGCGCTGCACGTCGGCCAGCGCGAGGCGGCGCTCGCCTGCGGGCTGTCGCCGCTGCAGGCGCTGCGCTACATCGTGCTGCCGCAGATGCTGCGGCTGACGCTGCCGGCCATCGGCAACTACGCGAGCCAGCTGATCAAGGACACCTCGATCGCGTCGGCCATCGCCGCGCCCGAGATCATGTTCTACGCCCGCAACCTGGTGACGTCGACCTTCCAGACGCCGCTGATCTACGCCAGCGCGGTGGTGCTCTACGCGAGCATCGTGTTCCCCGTCAGCTGGATGTTCAACCGCATGGAACGCCGGCTGGGGGTGGGACGATGAGCGCGTTTTTCCAGGTGTATCGGGAGTACCTGCCCGAATGGTGGCCGCGCCTGCTCGAGGCGGCGCGCGTCACCGCCGAGCTGTCGACGCTCGGCTTCGTGCTCGCGCTGTTGCTGGCGGCGCCGCTGGTGGCGATGGCCCGCTCGCGCTCGCCGGCGCTGCGGCTGGCGTCGAACGCGGTGGTGCAGTTCGTGCGCGCGGTGCCGCTGCTGGCACTGCTGCTGGCGCTGTACTTCGGCCTGCCGTCGTTCGGGCTCACGCTGTCGGGCTACTGGGCCGGCATCCTCGGGCTCGGGCTGCAGGGCGCCGCCTACGTGGCCGAGGTGTTCCGCGGCGGGCTCGATTCGGTGCACCGCGGCCAGCGCGAGGCCGCGCTCGCGGCCGGGCTCACGCCGCGCCAGGTGTTCACCGCGGTGGTGCTGCCGCAGGCGCTGCGCGTGATGCTGCCGCCGCTCGTCAACTGCTACGTCTCGCTGCTCAAGGACAGCTCGCTGTGCGCGCTGATCGCGACCGACGAGCTGATGCTCGCGGCCCGCGCGATGTCCAGCGAGTACTTCCTGCCGCTGCACATCTTCGTGCTGGTCGGGCTCTTCTATTTCGCAATCGCGTTCCCGCTGTCGATGGTCTCCCGCCTGCTGGGCAGGAGGCTCTCGCGCGGACGGCGCGCCATGGGGACCACATGACGACAAGCACCAACTCCAACACCAACACCTCGCGCATCGAATCGCCGACCTGGGCCACCCTCGAAGAGACCGCCGCCGCCATCAGCGACGGCCAGGTCAGCAGCGAGGCGCTGGTGGAGCACCAGCTGTCGCGCATCGCCCGCTTCGAGCCGCAGCTGAAGGCCTTCGTCGAGGTCTATGCCGACGAGGCACGGCAGGTGGCGCGCGCGCTCGACGGCCTGCTGCGCGCCGGCATCCGGCTCGGGCCGCTGCACGGCGTGACGATCGCCATCAAGGACCTGTTCGAGATCGAGGGCCGGCCGATCGGCGCCGGCTCGCGCGCGGTGCCGGCCAAGGTCTCGGCGATCAACGCGACGGTGGTCGAGCGGCTGCGCGCGGCCGGCGCGGTGATCATCGGCAAGACGCAGACGGTCGAGTTCGCGTTCGGCGGCTGGGGCACCAATGCGGTGATGGGCACGCCGTGGAACCCGTGGGACCTGCAGACGCACCGCGTGCCGGGCGGCTCGAGCAGCGGCTCGTCGGTGGCGGTGGCGGCAGGCCTGGCCTGCGGCGCGCTCGGCACCGACACCGGCGGCTCGGTGCGCATTCCGGCCGGGCTGTGCGGGCTGGTCGGGCTGAAGACGACGCACGGGCTGGTGAGCCGCCACGGCCTGGTCGAGCTGTGCCCGACGCACGACACCGTCGGCCCGATCGCGCGCAGCGTGCGCGACGTGGCGCTGCTGCTGGACGTGATCGCCGGGCCCGACCCACGCGACCCGGTGAGTGCCGACGCGCCGGTGCGCCGCGTGATCCACCACATCGAGCGTGGCGTGGCCGGCACGCGCGTGTGGGTGCTGCCGGCGTCGGAACGGCATTCGATCGAATCGGACGTGCTGTCGCTGTACGACCGCGCACTGTCGACGCTGGCCGAGCTGGGCATGCAGCTGGTCGAGCGGCCGCTGCCGCAGAGCCTGACCGAATCGATGCGCATCGCCGGCAAGCTGATGAGCGCCGAGGGGTATGCCAACCTCGGCGAGCTGTTCGAGCAGGACCTGGTGTTCGACCCGCACGTGCGGCGCCGCATCCTGGCCGGCAAGGACATCGACGCCGCGCAGTACATCGAGCTGCTGAAGATGCGCGACAAGGCGCGCACCGCGATGCTCGACGCGATGGAGGGCGTGGACGTGTGCTTCATGCCGACCAACGCGATCACCGCGATCCCGGTCGGCGAGGTCGACGAGCTGTCGACGCCGCTGTCGCGCTTCGGCCGCTTCGTGAACCTGCTCGACCTGTGCTCGGTCGCGGTGCAGGCGGGGCTGTCGGGCCAGGGGCTGCCGGTCTCGGTGCAGTTCGTCGGCAAGCCGATGGCCGAGCCGCTGGTGCTGCGCATCGCACATGCGTTCGAGAAGGCGACACCGTGGCATGAAGCGGTGCCGCGCGGGCTGGATTGAATCCCTTCAACGTCATAGCGAACACCATGCTTCACATCACCGATTCGCAGGTTTCCGAGCTGCTCGATTTCCGCGGTGTCACCGAGGTGCTGGCCGAGGCCTTCCAGGACCTGGCCCATGACAAGGCGGCCGTGCACGGCCGCCAGCGCACCGACTGCGCCGGCATGAAGCTCAGCACGATGGGCGGCATCTGGGCCGCGCGCAACGTGGCGGGCGTCAAGGTCTACCCGACGGTGGCCGGCCAGTTCAGCTTCGCGGTGATCCTGTTCGACCTGTCGACCAACACGCCGGTCGCGGTGCTCGACGGCAACGAGCTGACGCGCTTTCGCACCGCATCGATCACGCGCATGGTCGCGTCGCGGGCCGTCGCGCCGTCGCCGCGCAAGCTGGCGCTGTTCGGCGCCGGGCTGCAGGGGCGCTCGCAGGCGCATGCGCTGTGCGAGCTGTTCCGCTTCGACGAGATCTGCATCGTCGACCCGAAGGCCGACCCGGCCTGGTGCGACCGGCTGCAGTCGCTGAGCGGCGCGCGCGTGCGGCTGACGACGGCCGAGAAGGCGGTGCGCGATGCGGATGTGGTGATCACCGCGACCCGCTCGTCCGAGCCGGTGTTCGACGGCGAGTGGCTGGCGCCGGGCGCCTTCGTCGCCGCGATCGGCACCAGCACGCCGAAGGGCCGCGAGCTGGACGACACCACGATGAGCCGCGCCGCGCGCATCGTCGTCGAATGGAAGCAGCAGAGCCTGGTCGAGGCCGGCGAGATCGTGCTGTGGAACCAGCGCCACCTGACCGAGAAGTACGTCGACCTGCCGGAGCTGTTCGGTGGCCAGCAGCCCTGGCGGCTGGAACGGCCGGGCATCACGGTGTTCAAGTCGGTCGGCGTCGGGCTGGCCGATGTGGCGACCGCGCAGCTGGTGCTGTCTCGGGTGCGCGGCGGCTGGCTGCTGGCGGCGGACGAGGTCACCGCATGAAGGTGTGTGTGGTCGGCGCCGGCCTGATCGGCTGCGCGAGCGCCTACCAGCTGGCGAAGGCCGGCTTCGAGGTGCAGCTGGTCGATGCGGCGCCCGAGCCGGGCACCGGCACCAGCTTCGCCAATGGCGCGCAACTGAGCTACAGCTATGTGGAGCCGTTCGCCTCGCCGGGCAGGCTGCAGTCGCTGCCGAAGATGCTGCTGTCATCGGACTCGCCGGTGAAGTTCCGGCTGCGTGCCGACTGGCGGCAATGGCGCTGGGGCCTGCAGTTCCTGCGCGCGTGCCGGCGCGAGACGGCCTTGCACGGCACGGCCGCGCTGCTCGACCTCGCGCAACGCAGCCGCCGCGTGCTCGAAGGCTGGATGGGCGAAGAGCGCTGGTCGTTCGGCTTCGCGCAGAACGGCAAGCTGGTGCTGTGCCCCGATGAAGACACGCTGCGGCGCCAGCGCGCGCAGGTGGAACTGCAGGCGCAGTTCGGCTGCCGGCAGGAAGTGCTGTCGCCCACCGAATGCCGCAACCGCGAGCCGGCGCTGGCAGCAGCGCGCGAAGAGATCGCCGGCGGCATCTGGACCGAGGACGAATGCGTGGCCGACCCCTACCTGCTGTGCCGCGAACTGGTCGCGGGGCTGCGGCGGCTGGGCGGCACGGTGGCGTTCGACACCTCGGTCAGCGGCTTCGTGCGCGACGGTGGGCGGTATGCAGCCGCGCAGTCGAACCGCGGCGAGCTGAAGGCCGATGCCTTCGTGCTGGCGGCGGGGCCGCATGCCGCGGCGCTGGCCTCCGGCGTCGGGCTGCACCTGCCGGTCTACCCGATCAAGGGCTACAGCATCACGGTGCCGTTCAAGGGCGGCGCCCGGCCGACCGCAAGCGTCACGCACCTGGGCCGCAAGACGGTGTTCGCGCCGCTCGGCGACCGGCTGCGCGTGGCCGCGATGGCCGAGATCACCGGCTACGGGCTGGAGGTGCCGGCCTCGCGTGTGCAGGCGATGGTCGACAGTGTCGAGGCGGTGTACCCGGGCTTGTGCGAACTCGACGCGCCGCAGACCTGGGCCGGCCTGCGTCCGGCGACACCCGATTCGGTGCCGATCATCGGCCGCGTGCGCGACACCAACGTCTTCGTCAACGCGGGCCAGGGCGCGCTCGGGCTGACGCTCGCGGCGGGCAGTGCCGAGCGGCTGGCGGGCGAGGTGCAGCGGTATGCGGCCTGACGCACCAATCCGGGTCCCGAGGGCTTACCCGGCATGTCGCAAACGTGCAATTCACGTGTCAGCGCCTGCCATCCCTGCGGGGCTTGCGTCCCTATATTCGCTGCCGTTCCAGTCCCATAACGTCAACACTTTCAGGAGTTCCCCATGTTGAACGGACGCATTCGAATCGCTGCCCTGCTGGCCACGCTGCTGGCGGTTGTCGCGGCCCCTGCGCTGGCGCAGACGGTCGAGACCATCGACAAAGGCGCGCTGACCATCGCCTTCACCGGCGACATGCCCGGCACCGGCTACCAGGACGGCAAGATGGTCGGCTACGACGGCGAGATCCTGCAGCGCATCAGCGATGCGGCCAAGCTGAAGGTGAAGCCGGCGCTGATGGAGTGGTCGGGCACGATCGCGTCGGTGCAGGCCAGGCGCGTCGACGTGATGGCCGGCACGATGGGCTGGACCGAGCAGCGCTCGAAGATCATGACGCTGAGCGACCCGATCCACTACTTCAAGAACGGCATCACCCAGACCGAGAAGAACAACTGGAGCAAGCTGAAGGACCTGGAAGGCAAGAAGGTCGGCACCATCACCGGCTTCTCGTTCATCCCCGAGCTGCGCAAGATCAGCGGCCTGACGCTCGCGCTGTACGACACCTCGGACGCCGCCGTGCGCGACCTGCTGGCCGGCCGCATCGACGCGGTGATCGGCGACCCGCCGGTGATGCAGTACGCGATCTCGCGCAACCCGCAGTGGCACATCAAGTTCAATGCCTTCACCGACCAGTCGCCCGACTTCCCGCTGCTGACCGGCCTCGGTCAGGTGGTGTTCGGCCTGAACAAGGACAACCCGGAACTCGCGAAGGCCGTCAACGCCGAGATCGCGAAGCTGTGGCAGAGCTGCGAGCTGCGCAACATCGGCAAGACCTACGGCCTGGTGCAGGACGTGTGGTTCGTGCCGGTGGGCCAGAACCTGCGCGCCGGCGTGGACCGCCCGGCCGACTGGAAGCTGCCTTCGTGCAAGCCGTCGGCCTGACCGAAGCCAGCGGCCTTGCCGAAGCAGCCGGGTCCCGCGAGGGGCCCGGCTTTTTTCATGCGAAGCGACCGACCCCATCTTCGGGTCGACGTACGACCGTTCGGTTGCCTGGATGCACCGCCCATCGGTGGCACGCACACTGGCTTCACGATCAGCCACCCCCGCACGCCCTGCCACCGTGAACACCACCACCACTTCGAATGAGTTCCTCTCCGAGATGTCCCTGCTGATGGGGCTGCCGCAGGGCGGCGCCACTGCGTTGCAGGACAGCTCGGCGTTCTGGGGCCCCGGCGGCCTGCTGTGCCGGCTGCAGATGCAGCACGACGGCGCGAGTACCGCGGTGAGGCCGCAGGTGCTGCTGCCGATGCTGGCCCGCGAGCTCGCGGGCTTGCGCGTCGAGCAGATGATGGCGATGCAGCAGGCGGTGATGCTCGAATACGGCTGGATGCTCGGGCTGTCGTCCGAAGGGATGCTGCAGCTGAGCCCGCTGAAGTGGATCGAGCAGCCGAGCGATGCTGTTGCGGCGCTGGACCTCGGCCATGCCGTCGGCATGCAGGCGCTGGAGACGCTGTTCGTCGATGGGGATGAGGAGACGGACGATGGGGCCGAGCTCAGCTTCGACGCGCTCAAGGATTCGATCGATGACGAATTCGATGAGCTGCTGTCGGAGAGCGGCGGCAGGCGAGCGGTCAAGCCGACCTTGCACTGAGGTGCGGCTGCGGAGGCGATTCGCGGACAGGCGCTCTATTTTTCAGCCCTGAAACCGTCGGCGGTCGCCGTGATCGACTTGAAGCCTAATTCAGATGCGAGATCTTGAGGCGGCATCACGGCTCTGCCGTGAACCCACAGCGTGTCGTAGGGAATCGACTCGCTGACTTCACCGTGATGCTCGTCAATGGCATGCAGCGCACGCGCCAAGAGTTTCTCCGGCCCTTCTCGGGGACGCTCTCGCAAGATCGTGATTCGATCTGCGCCGAACTTGGCACGCGCCACATGGACTGCAGCATCATTGGCTCGACTTGAGACGACCCACACCGGCATTTTCTGCGCGAGTGCAATGAGTCGATCTCCAAAGTCTGGATCGAGGACGAGTGCTACTGATGCGCTCATGCGTCAGCCTTTCAAATTGAGCCTTTGTGCCGACAACATTCCTTCCAAGGCTCCCAGCGCGCCTTCGACGCCAACATCACAAGCCTGCTTGACAAGCTCAAGCCCGCGACCGGCGTCCGGTAGCACTCCGTTCGTTCCATAGAAGAGATCCAATCCGCAGCTCAACTTCGCTTCGGCCTTACCGGCGTTCGCCGCCAGTCGAAAATAGCAGGAAGCCAACTCTGAACTCTTGACCGCTTGATCACCGCAGTCATGCATGACTGCCAACGAATACAGCGCCTCGGGGTGGGCCAGTCGAGCTGCTTGGTGCAAGTACCAGAATAGGCGGACCTCGAACTGCTCATCGCTTTCGTTCGGCAAACCGAAGCATGCATAGAGGTAAAGCGCATCGGGAACTTCGCGCGCCAGCAGTGGCTGCAGAGTGACGTCTGCCGCCGCATAGCTTTCTCGCTCAACCAGGTGCCTTGCTTGCTCCACTGCCTCTTCGTCAGCCATTCTTCAACCTCCGTGAGGGATGATCGGGACGCCCATCAAATGCCGTCCAGCTTGATCTCCGCGACATCGCCTCTTTCAGCTTTCATCCTCAGGCGTCAGAGTGCATTCAGCCTTGCTGCAGACGCTTGATCTCTGCGACCCGCTCAGCGAAGTTTCCATAAATATCGACCTCGGCGCCGTATTCAGCTTGGTGTCGGACCAAGTACTCAAGCGCAGGAATAAGCTCGCCCATCAACGGTTGAATGAGCGCGCGATGCTGTGCAAGCTTTTCAGCGATAAGTCCAATGAATGAACTCGCCGCATCAGGAGCCATATCGGTCGCTTTTGTCGAATCGAGCAGAACGTAGTCCCTCAATGCCAGCATGTAGTAGGGGAAAGCCGCATCTGGCATGAACCGTATTTCATCCACTCGCTCGAGGACATTGCGCGCGAACAAAGGGGTCATCTGCTGCGCCGATTTTCCGAAGAAAATTTGGCGCGCGTACTCCACGTCAAGATCGCCCGACTCCGGGCCCCACTCATCCGAGCCTGGAATTTTCATGAAATTGGATGCCATCATTTGCTCCTATCGGTTCACGGACATTTGCATTCATTTCTCACGGCACGCTCCCATCGTGCGACTCGCCTAGTCACATCTTGAATTGCTTGGTCATGCCGACCGGGCATCCACTTGTCGTCCCATCTCTGGCGTTGGGCCAAGCACTGCTGTGCCCTCTCAAGCTGCCACTTGGCCGCCTCGCATTTGTCGAGCCCGGGCGGCGGCTTGTCGTCGTCACATCGCCACTTGTAAAGTTCGTAGTCGAGCTGTTTCTCTTGCTCCTGCTCGCCTGTCAACGGACCGGCAACCGGTGGCGTGGTCGCCAGCATCAGATCCGGTAAGAAAAGTCTGTCGATCAGCGGAGACAGTCCAGGCTCAATGATGGGGTATAGCTCTGTGCCGATCTGCTGCCCGATTCGCCAAGACCGATAAACGGCCCAGGCTGGGTTCGTTCCATTGGGATCGGTCCCGAGCAACGGATTTCCGTCGACATAGGTGTACGTCGACGGGCTGCCACCGGCGAGCCCGATCGGATCGCTCTGTGTGTAGCCACCTTTCGAACTGTCGTACTGGCGCCGGTAGTTGTAGAACAGCCCCGACTCCTGATCCGCATACTGCCCCGGGAACCGCAGGTTCTGCGTAAAGACCCCCAGCCCGCTCGGGTTGGTCTCCGGCGCGCTCGTGCCGAAGGGCTCGGCCAGCCAGCGCCAGCGCACCTGGTTGTTGCGGTCCACCACCACCCGCGGCGTGTTCAGGTGATCGCTGTGGATGAAGTACACCAGCGGCTCGCCCGTCGGGTTCGCCGGGTCGGGCGTGAACATCGCCATCGGCGTGTCGCGCAGCCACACGTATTCCCGCAGCGCCGCACCGTTGCGGTCGTACTCGCCCAGCATGTGCCCGGCTTGGTGACCTCGCCACGCACGGAGCTCGGACCCCCACCAGCACTACTCCGCTTGCTCGATCACTTGCTCCTCGAAATCAAATCTTTCGAAAACAAATATGAGTGATGATCCGCTCGAGAAACTCATCTCATGCGCAGCTAATCCGTGGTCGTCCATTGTGAATTCGTGCATAAGCAAGTCTCCATGACCATTCGACAACTTTTCGCATCGCATCACATACTGTTTTATTCCCGAATAAGTCAGCCGGAAGCGCCGGTCGTGATACGGCCCCAAGAATTCGGCAACTATACGTAATGGCCGCACTTGGTGTCGATTCCCACTTGCTTCCTCGATCAAAGACAAGCGATCAAGCCAAGCGTCATGTAGCGACCCCGGGCTTGATAAAGCATATCTCGAGCGATCAATTGCAAAAGACTTCATCTTCGCGTCCATCTTTTCGCACGACTCGAGGTATGAAAAGTAATCATCAAGCAACCACCCCTCGGCGGTGTCTTTAATATATTTCATAAGCATTGGTCCGATTCAGGGTCTTCGCAAGGATTGCTACAAGCATAGGGGTTGCCACCCATCATATCGTTTTGAACTTCGCACATACACATCGCCGTATTCCCCTCCATGCACCCTGGGAATGTTGTGAAGTGAATCATGGTTGCTACAGGACCAATTCCGCGAACACTACGCATCCAACGACTTCCTTTAATGTTCATTTGCCCTTTCGGAGGAAGTTCGCCCGAACGCCTCATGATGTCGATCGCTTGCCCTTTCAACTGATTTTCTACCGGCACTGGGCAGCTGAGAGGGCGCCCTTTGTGACCATGTTTACTGAACCAGCCGGATGGCCCGAAAAGTCCAATCTCTTCACCCAAGGGATCAAACACATGAATCTCAAATTGACTAGGCGTGTTGGGGATGATATCGATGCCGCCCGTATAGCCCTCCCTGAGTACAACTGATTTGCGTGCAAGCCCGGTGGGATCAACGTGGAGCAGAGGATTTCCGCCGACGTACGCGAACGTCGAAACACTCCCACCCGCCAACCCGATCGGATCGCTCTGCGTGTACTGCCCACCCTCAGCCGCGTAGTACCGGTGGTAGTTGTAGAACAGCCCCGACTCCTGGTCCGCATACTGCCCCGGGAACCTCAGGTTCTGCGTAAAGACCCCAAGCCCGCTCGGGTTGGTCTCCGGCGCGCTCGTGCCGAAGGGCTCGGCCAGCCAGCGCCAGCGCACCTGGTTGTTGCGGTCCACCACCACCCGCGGCGTGTTCAGGTGGTCGCTGTGGATGAAGTACACCAGCGGCTCGCCACTCGGGTTCGCCGGGTCGGGCATGAACATCGCCATCGGCGTGTCGCGCAGCCACACGTATTCGCGCAGCGCCGCACCGTTGCGGTCGTACTCGCCCAGCAGGTGCCCGGCTTGGTCGTGCACGAACACCACCGTGCTGTCGGGCCCCGTGCTGCTCACCTTGCGCACCCGTTGGCCGGCGGCGTTGTAGGTGTAGCGCGTCGTCACACCCGCCTTCGTGATCGTCGCGAGCTGGCCTCGCAGGTTGTACGTCGCCGTGTAGCCTGCGCTGTCGCTGGTCGTGTTCCCCGCGCTGTCGTACCCGAAGCTCCGCGCCGGGTTCGTGGTGCCGGCGACCCGGTTGCTCGTCGCCTCCACGGTGTACGCGCTCAGGCTGCCGTTCAGGCTCAGCCCCGTGCGGTTGCCGTTCGGGTCGTAGGTGATGGCCCAGTTCGCTGCGTTCGTCGTGATGCCGGTGATCCGGTCGTTCTCGTCGTAGCCGRACTGCTGGTCCAGCGCTGGCTGCGCCGTGCCATCCGCGCTCAGGTGCGTGAAGCTCACGATGCGGCTCGCCTCGTCGTAGCGCACATCGCGCAGCGCATCCCCCAGCGGGTAGCGGATCGCCCGGCCCGCGAGGTCGAAGTAGCGTTCGTTCGCCTTCGGGCCTGTGGCCATCGCCCAGCGCCAGCGTTTCACTGTCCCGGCGAACGGCGTCCACTCGATCTGCGTGATCAGCGGCGTGCCGGCCAGCGTGATGCCGGTCACCTCGCCATCCACCCAACTCAGCCCCAGCTGCCGGCCCGACGGGTAGCCGATGCCGCTCAGGTTGCCCAGCGTGTAGCCGTAGGCCACCGTCTGGGTCAGCTGGATCGAGTTGCTGCCCGTGCTCGCCTCGACGCGCTGCACATCGTTGACCACCTCGCCCTGGTCGTCGTAGCCGTACTGCGCCGAGCCGCCCGGATAGCTGCTGCTCGTGAGCCGGCCCATCCCGTAGCTGAAGCCCGCACCCGTCTGGCTGTAGGCCAGCGTCACGGTCTCCGTCGGCTGGCCGGCCTGCGTGTACACCGCRCCGGTCAGCCGGTCGCTCGTGTCGTAGCCGTAKGTCGTCAGCACGCCTCGGCTGTCGGTGCGGGTCTTCAGGTTCCGCGCGGCGTCGTAGCTCAGGTTCTCGATCCCCGTGTCCGGGCTGATCACCTGCGTCGCATCGCCCAGGCCGTTGCGCGGGTACTGCGTCACCAGGTTCCTCGGGTCGGTCACCTGCGTCGTGCGGTGCCCGCCGTCGTACTCGAAGCTCGTCTTGCCGTTCTTCGCGTCCGTCGCCTCCTTCACCCGCTCCAGCGCGTCGTAGCTCAGCCGCGTCTGCAGGTTCAGCGTGCCGGCCCCGCGCGTGATCTTCGTGCGGTTGCCCTGCGCGTCGTACTCGTAGCGCTCCAGCGGCAGCGGTGACACCGGCAGCGGCGGGAGGGTGTTTGATGCCGGCGCCGCATCCGTCACGCCGGCTTGCTGCTGGCGGCCCAGCGCATCCATCAGTGCGTTCAGGCTCTGCGTCAGCTCGCCGGCCGGGTCCTTCACCCGTTGGTCGACTCGATTGCCCACGCTGTCCAGCACGTAGTCGATGCGGTTGCCCTTGATGTCCGTCACCGCGACCACGCGGTGCGCGTCGTCGTACTCGTAGCCGACCCAGGCGCCGTCGGACAGCGTCACCTTCGTCAGCTGGCCGGCGGCGTCGTATTCATAGCTCGTCGTCAGGGTGCTTGTGGTGCGGCTCAGCATGCGCTGGCGCAAGTCGTAGGTGTAGGTCGTCACCACGCCGTCGCGGGTGCTCTGCAGCACCTGGCCGTACTTGTTGTACCGATCGAAGGTGGTCACCTCGCCGTTCGGCGCCGTGATGCGCAGCAGGTCGCCCTTCGTGTAGTCGGCCGTGGTGGCCGCTGCGCGCAGGTACTGGCTCATGCCCGAGCCGATGCTGGCCGTCAGCACCCGCCCGTCCGCGTCGTAGGTCCACGTGCGCACCGTGTCGATGGTGCCCGGCTGCAGCGCGGCACCGAACCCGAGGTGCCCGTCTGCATCGGTCGTCGCCCGCGTCACCTGCTTGCACAGTGCCGCTGTCGGCCGGCCATCCAGCAGGGTTGCCTCCGCCGGCGCGCAGCTCGCGATCGCGTTGCCGTTGAGTGGGTCCGGCTGGCCGTTGT